>JARKQN010000056.1 GCA_029974835.1 Bacteroidales bacterium | reverse complement strand
ATTATTTTTACTACGCCGAAAGGCTTTGAGTGAGAGATAAAAGGAAAATGGCGCAATGTCTCCGGTCGCAAATGACTACGTATGGAAGACTGCGAAGCGTAATGACAGCCCGAAGGGCGTCAAGACGGAGAGAAGCCACAGACAGCGAAGCGTAAAGACTGTAAAGACTTATGAAAACATTACCCGGAATAACCGGCTTGGAGTATTGTACAAAGGGCATTGGCGTTCATACAAGGGTCGACACAATAATCCAGTTTCCCGGATACTCCCAAAGCTGCAACGGGTATTCGTACTGCCTGAATAACCCGCTGAAATATGCAGATCCCGGCGGGTACAAGTATGAGGAGCCATTCTATGACGAGCCGGTGAACGGATTATCAACCTGGTCATTTGATCTCTGGTGGAGGTTAAAAGAACTCAAAAAAGATAAAGACCTGACATATCTTGATGTGGTGGGAATCGCATACAATGAACTGGATTACTATTCCATTAAACTACAGAGGGCTATTCAGAACTATTACCGATTTGTTGCAGAATTATTCTCAGTCAGCAGGAATACAGAGGCATTTAAAACTATGTGGGTCGCCAGTTACCCGATAAATGGCACACAGCTTGAAAACAACGCATGGCTGACTTCCAAAGGAGTCCTGGTTTTACCCAATTTTAACAACACGGCGGATAAATGTAGCTTTGATTATCTTCCATATTTTGAAAAGGGAGGAAGGTGGTATGTGCCGTTTGATAATGAGAATCTACAGATAATTGGTACATTCCACACCCATCCGGGGGGCAGAGAATTTGATTATATCAACGGATGGGATATCGAAAATCTGAGAAAATTCGGACCAATCTTTGTTCTTGGCGATGACCACCTCTACTATAGTGATGGTAATACTCAACGAAAACTTACTTCAAATGAAACATTCTTAAAATACGGGCTTTGGGGCTGTGGCATCCCAAACTTTTAATTAACCTTATTATGAAATCACAATATTTATTTTTTTCCATCCTGCTCTTTGCAATATCCTGCAAACAGGCAAGTGACATTGATGGGCATACAAGAAACACCCAACACCTTGTCGTATTCTCAGACTCGGCAGTTCTTAAGAGCAATGTGGTATTAGATTTTTTCAGGCATTACCTGGATGAAGTAAAAAACTCCACTGCAGCAGTCTGTTATTTTGAATTCTTTAAGGACACATTGTATCTTACAATTGAGGGAGCTCGTGGTATAAAAGGAATTTTCGGGGATCCGATTGGAGGTATCGCGGTCAATGGAAAACCTGTCTTATTTGACTTTGGAACAGGTAAAATCATCAACAGACAACAGCCTGTTAGTGATTTGCTTGATAAGCTTGGATATAAAAAATCAGATCTAGAACTCAGCGAGGAGGGGAAATTGATAGTCTATAATTTCCCTGCCTGGCAAATAAAAATTTGCAGGGACGGTAATTATGAGATAAAGAAAGGTGTGCGTCCACCAAGCGGACCCCCTGAATCGAACGACACCGCAATGTTTCATTACAAGATTCCTTCTGATAACAATCAGAAGTGATTGAAATAACGGAACAGACATTCTGTTATATAGAAAAAGTCTATTCATAATTTTCATATGGGTAAGTTCTTCCACCATATCCAACCGGTTTAAAGGGTTAATACAGGTTATGCTCCACATAATTCATAAAGTTTTTTAATATATTTACTTATTTACTGACGGTCTGATGCGGATGATAAAAGTTACCGGGATATACGAAGCTATTGAATTACAATCGAATTACACTCGAATTACTATTAAATTACTATTGAATTACAGCCAAACTCCGACCGCATTGTCGGCTTCCCCAAAGCAGGTCCATTTAAAATCAGAGTTAAAACTTTAATTTTAAGACCTATTATGAAAAAAGCAAGATTCACAGAAAGTCAGATTATTTCTATTCTCGCTCAGCAGGATAAATGGATGACGGCCGCAAGCCGAGTGACCACCGAATGACAACTGAATATCCACCGAATGACGTATATAAAACTGTCCGGACTGCAGGACTTCAGACCGCAGGACATTTTATTTCCGTGCCTGTAAAAATTATGAGTACTTTTACAGAAAGACTTATTTGATGGTAATTTTTCCCCACGCAAAGATAAATATCGGCCTTTGGATCACCTCGAAAAGGCCCGACGGTTATCATAACATTAAAACAATCTTCTACCCTCTTAAAAACTTCTGCGATGTCCTCGAGTTTGTGGTACCCTCCGCAAACAACTGTTACGACAACCTGACCTTGTCGGGTATCCCTGTCGGCCCTGACACTTCAGAAAATATTGTGCTGAAAGCGCTGTCACAAATGCGGAAACATGTAAAAATACCATACCTCGACATACACCTTCACAAAGCCATTCCCCCCGGGGCCGGACTCGGAGGAGGCTCATCCGATGCCGCCTCTTTTATTACCGCTCTTAACAAACATTTCAGACTCGGCCTCAGCAATGAAGATCTGTCGGATATAGCTCTGGCAACAGGTAGCGACTGCCCCTTCTTCATCACCGGGACTCCGGCATATGCCGAAGGAAGAGGCGAGATACTGACCCCCGCAGATCATCTGAAGGAGAAACTCTTTATCCTGGTATTATGGCCGGGCATTCACGTCAGCACCCGCGAAGCCTACGACAAATGCACTCCCAAACCGAGGGAAGAATCGCTGACAACTTACTTCAGACTGCCTCCCGAAGAATGGAAGCATCTCATAACCAACGATTTTGAAGAAAGCGTATTCCTGAAACATCCCCTGCTGGCCGAAATAAAGGAGAGATTATATTCTTCGGGCTCATTGTATTCGGCAATGTCGGGAAGCGGGTCGGCCGTTTACGGGATATACAGGGATAAACCCGTAATACCTGCCGGCCTTGAAAAGATGGTTGTTTATTCAGGACTCCTCTGAATCTTCTGCCTCCGGTCCGGCCACTCTTTCCATCTCCAGAAGAACAGCTCCCTTGGTCACCCTGTCCCCGCTTTTGACATTTATCCTCTTAACGCGTCCGTCGACATGGGTCTTCAGCCTGTTCTGCATTTTCATGGCATCGAGAATGATCACCACATCGCCGTGCTTCAGCTCGCTTCCCTCCTTCACCAGCACATCAACAACAGTGCCCGGGATAAAACTTCTTACAAGACAGGGATCGGCCGGCTTAAACGGCTTCCTGTTCTCAAACTTTTTACTCAGCCTCGTTTTGTAAAGCGTCGAGTTTATGTTGAGCGTTTTATATTCTTCCTTTTCTTCCATCAACAGACTGTTTTATTTTTTTCTGCATCTACCCTATCTCCTTCTCTCCGTTTATCCAACTATTAAAAGGGTGGTATTCCGTGTTTTTTATGCGGCCGCGGGATGCTTTTGTTTTCCGTTACATCGAGGGCATGAAGCAGCATTTTTCTTGTTTCTGAAGGCTCAATAACGGCATCCACATAACCCTTCGAAGCTGCAACATAGGGATTGGCGAACTTTTCCTTATACTCCTGCACCTTCTTTTTCCTCATCTCTTCGGGGTTTTCGGCTGATGTAATCTCTTTCCGGAAGATTATGTTGGCAGCACCTTCAGGCCCCATAACGGCTATCTCGGCCGTCGGCCATGCGAAAACGAAGTCGGCCCTGAGATGACGTGAAGCCATGGCAATGTAACCTCCGCCGTAGGCTTTGCGTATTATCACGGTTATTTTAGGCACGGTGGCTTCGCTGTAGGAATAGAGAATTTTGGCTCCGTGGCGGATAACTCCTGCATGTTCCTGGTCGATGCCCGGCAGGTAGCCCGGCACGTCAACGAGCGTTACAATAGGAATGTTGAAAGCATCGCAGTATCGTATAAACCGTGCGGCCTTGTCCGATGAATCCACATCGAGCACGCCTGCCATCTCGTTGGGCTGGTTGGCGACAAAGCCCGTGGTTCGGCCTCCAAGCCGTCCGAATCCTATCACGATATTTCTTGCATACATCTCCTGTATCTCGAGGAAGTCGGAGTTATCGGCAATTGCCCTGATAAGGTCCTTAACGTCGTAAGGCATTGTAGGATCGTCCGATACGATCTTCCCCACATCGAATCCCGGTTTTGGTTCGGCCGGTTCGAACATCCTTGCCTTACGGGTGTTGTCCCACGGAATGTATGTTATAAGCTTCCTTATCTGTTCGAAGCACTCCTCTTCGGTTTTGGCAAAGAAGTGTGCGTTGCCGCTTACTTCGCTGTGCACTCTTGCTCCTCCCAGGTCTTCCATTGATATCTCTTCCCCGAGTACTGTTTTTATCACTTCAGGCCCGGTGATAAACATTTTTGAAATATTTTCCACCACGAAAACGAAATCGGTTAGTGCAGGTGAATAAACGGCTCCTCCGGCGCATGGGCCGAGGATAACAGATATCTGGGGTATCACGCCGCTTGCCAGAGTGTTCCGGAAGAAAATCTCCCCGTATCCGTAAAGGCTGTTCACTCCTTCCTGTATTCTTGCACCTCCCGAATCGTTGATACCGATCAGGGGCATCCTCATCCTGAGGGCATGATCCATGATTTTGGTAATCTTCCTTGCATGAGCCAGGCCGAGCGAACCTCCGGCAACCGTGAAATCCTGTGCAAAAACCGCTACCGGCGCACCGTAGATGGTTCCCGTACCTATCACAACTCCGTCGCCCGGCAGCACTTTCTTATCCATGTCGAAGTCGCGGGCTTCATGTTCAACAAACATGTCGTACTCGGTAAACGAATCCTTATCGAGGAGATCTGTGATTCTCTCCCTGGCGGTGCGCTTACCCATTGCTTTCTGCTTCTCGATGGCCTGCTCGCCGCCGCCAAGCATCGCCTTCCTGCGCTTCTCATTCAGATCGAGTATCTTCTTTTCAAGACTCATATCTTAAATTTAAAAATGTTCAGGGCACAATGTTAAAATAATTAAGCTGTTAAAAGAAATACTTTTGTCATTATGAAAGAAAAAGTTTTTTCCGTTCCTTCTTTGACTGAATCTTATTTCGGGGCAAGTCTGTAAAGGAAGAGGGCTATACCCAGGTAGAGGAAATTCGGGATCCACAGCGATATGAATGGGTTCACTCCTCCTTTAAGGGAGAACTGCGAGGCAAACTGCATAAAGAGGATATAGGAAAAACTGAGTGCCAGCCCTATTCCTATCTGCATGCCTATTCCTCCCCTTATTTTACGCGACGAAAGAGAGACGCCGATAAGGGTAAGGATGAATACCGAGAAGGGATTGGCAAAACGGCGCTGCTTCTCAACAAGAAAAAGTCTCAGCTCATCGGAGCCCTGAAGCCGCAGGAGGTCGATATACTCATTCAGTTCCCTGTATTTCATTGTTCCCACGTACTGAGGGTCGCGGGTAAAATCTTCCGGCCTGATGGTCAGTGCGGTATCGAGTCTGAGGCCTCTGGTAATGACCTCCCTGCCGTCTTTGATATCCCTTATGTAATATGTCCATGCACTCCATATGTTTGCCGAATCCCATGTCACCCTCTGCGCAACAAGCTTCGACTCAAGCTGTCCATCATCGTTGAACCTTTCGAGACTGAAGTTGATACCTGTCTGAATCTCAGGATTATACCTCTCCATATAGAGCAGCACATTCTTATAAACCTGCCTGTGGAAGTTTACGATCTGACCCCTCCTGGCTCTTGGTATCCTGTAATATTTCTCTTCAAAATCGAGTTTCACCAGGTTTGCCTGCGGAAGGACAAAATTTGTGAGCAGGAAAACAAAAACAGCTATAAGGAACGACGCAATAAAATAGGGCCACATCATGCGCCTGAAGCTCATCCCGCCGCTCAGGATAGCAATAATTTCGGTGTTAACAGCCATCCTTGATGTGAAAAAAATAACAGAAATGAATACGAAAAGAGGAGCAAATAGTGTGGCAAAGTAAGGAATGAAGTTAAAGTAATAGTCAAATATTATTGCCCTCACAGGGGCATTTTTCTCCATAAAATCGTCAATCTTCTCGGCGAAATCAAAAACAACAGCAATCACTATAATCATCAGGAGAGAAAAGAAGAAGGTTCCCAGGAATTTCCTGATGATATAGTAATCGATTATCCTGGGCTTCAGTCCGGCTAAAGTCTTGCCGATACCTTTTTTATTGTTTCTTTCTTCCATTCCTGAAAGGTTCCTTCTTCAATTTTTTGTCTGGCTTCCCTTACAATATCCATATAAAAGGAAACATTGTTGATGCTTGCTATCTGGGGGCCGAGCATCTCGCCCGAAACAAACAGGTGCCTCAGGTACGCTTTCGAGAACGACCTGCTTATTTCCGATGCCCCTTCAACATCAACAGGCGTGAAATCATCTGCCCATTTCCTGTTTCTTATATTTATTATGCCGTTACGGGTGAAAAGCATTCCGTTTCTCCCGTTACGCGTAGGCATCACGCAGTCGAACATATCAATACCGAGTGCGATGGATTCCAGTATGTTCTCAGGCGTTCCCACGCCCATCAGATAACGTGGTTTATCTTCCGGAAGTATTCCCGTCACCACCTCTGTCATCCTGTACATTATTTCGGCAGGCTCACCCACCGACAGTCCCCCGATGGCAATTCCCTCCGCTCCCGCCGAAGCCGCTTTTTCGGCCGAACGCTGCCGCAGGTCTTCATAAACGCTGCCCTGCACAATAGGGAAAAGGGCCTGGTGATAACCCCACAGAGGTTCCGTCGATCTGTACCTCTCAAAAGCCCTGTCGAGCCATTTCTCTGTTAAAGTGAGCGACCTGGAGGCCTGGCGGTGGTCGCAGGGATACGGAGTGCATTCATCAAGGACCATCATAATATCGGCCCCGATGATTCTCTGAATATCAACTGTGTTTTCCGGCGTAAAGAGATGTTTTGAGCCGTCTACATGGGAGGTGAATGTAACCCCTTCATCTGTAATCTTTCTGATTTTGCTCAGTGAAAAAATCTGGTACCCGCCGCTGTCGGTAAGAAGGGCCCTCTGCCAGTTCATAAACCTGTGAAGACCGCCTGCATCCTTCATGATCTGCATCCCGGGCCTGAGGTAAAGGTGGTACGTGTTTCCGAGAATTATTTTTGCGTCAATATCGCTTTCCAGGTCGCGCTGAAGTATCCCTTTTACCGTTCCCGCCGTCCCCACAGGCATAAACACCGGAGTGGAAATATCTCCGTGAGCGGTTCTCAGTATTCCTGTCCTTGCCCTGCTTTGTTTATCGCGTGCGGTGACTGTAAACATAAAACCGGTTATAAAGCGCAAATGTAGCGTTAAAACACTTAAAAAAGCATCATGAAGGTTCTTTTGCTGTTATAACAAATCCGGCTGTTGTTGAAAACTAATATTACCGGAATGCCGTAAACCGATTATTTTCGCCGTGTATTTGAAAAGAACCCCGGTGAACAATTCATTTTTTACAGTCATATTCGTTTTGTTCTGCACCGCCGGAGCAATACAGCTTTTCTATTACCTCTTCTTTTATCTCGCTCCACCGCTTGCAGGCAGTAAAAAAGCAAATAATGAAACCAAAGAAACTCTGGCTCCCGTCTCAGTGATAATATGTGCAAAAAACGAATCGTTCAATCTCAGAAGATATCTTCCCGCCGTCCTTGAACAGGATTATCCGTCCTTTGAAGTGATTGTCGTCAACGATTGTTCGGAAGACGACACATATAAGGTTCTGGGTGATTTCAGCCTGAGATATCCTCATCTGAGAATATCGAATATCACGAAAGACCCCCGGTTTACCCATAGCAAAAAATTTGCACAGTTCATCGGCATTAAGGCGGCCGTTAATGAAATACTTGTTTTCACCGACGCCGATTGCTACCCTGTATCCGACAAATGGCTCAGGAACATGGCGCAGAAGTTTGACGAAAGGACCAATTTTGTGCTTGGTTACGGGGGTATCATCAGGGGAAAGGGGCTGCTGAACCTTTACCAGCGCTGCGAAACCATGTTTATAGCAATGCAGTACCTTGGAATGGCAATCAGGGGAATACCATACATGGGCGTCGGAAGGAATCTTGCTTACCGCAGAAAAATATTTTTTGAAAACAAGGGTTACGGTTCCCACAACCTTGTTGCATCGGGAGATGACGACCTGTTTGTAAACAGTATTGCTACGGCCGGGAGCGTAAAGACTGAATTCCGCAGGGAATCACATACCCGGACGCCGGCAGCCGCATCATCTTCAGAATGGGTAAAAAGGAAAATAAGGCACCTCTCCACGGCACGGTATTATAAGTTCCGGCATAAAGTTTTGCTGGCAGCCGAACCTGCCACCCGGCTTCTTTTTTATGCCACCGGCATCTTTCTCCTGTCGCATCTTTACATGTGGCAGGCAACGGCATCCATATTTGCCGGCCGTATGATAGTTATGGCGTCGGTATTGTACGCCAACGGCAGAAAGCTGGA
Source organism: Bacteroidales bacterium (assembly GCA_029974835.1). Classification (GTDB taxonomy): domain Bacteria; phylum Bacteroidota; class Bacteroidia; order Bacteroidales; family VadinHA17; genus LD21. The sequence continues at coordinate 23,576 of JARKQN010000056.1, read as the reverse complement.
TGAAAAGGGTGTTACGGCCGCCGCTATGTTTTTTGATATCATTTCACCGTTATTGAATTTAGTATTATATTCATCCGCAGTAAAAAATAAAAACCTCCGCAAGGCATGGAAATGAATGGCAACAGCGGACCCGGCCCGGGAAACGGCGAATTATCGGAGAAGGCGAGGCAGGACCTGAATCTTGTCGAAAAGGCAAAGTCGGGCGATGAAAAGGCTTTTGCTGCACTCCTGAACCGCTACCGCGATTCAATTTTCTATATGCTTCTGAAAATGGTCAATAATTCAGCCGACGCCGAGGACCTGACAATTGAAGCATTCGGAAAAGCCTTCAGAAACATACATTCATATACCCCTAATTTCGCATTCTCGACATGGCTGTTTAAAATTGCAACAAACAACTGCATTGATTTTCTCAGGAAGAAACAAATGACTCCCCAGGTAATTGACCAGGCTCAGGATGAAGACTCGGACGGTTATGAGGCAAACATCCAGTCCGACACCCCCGATCCGGAGGAGATAATGATAAACAAGCAGAATATTGCCGGGCTGCACAAAATTGTGGACCAGCTTAAACCGCGGTACAAAAAGCTTATTGAACTTCGCTATTTCAGGGAGTACTCCTACGAGGAAATATCGGATGAGATGGGAATTCCCGTCGGAACCGTTAAAGCCCAGCTTTTCAGGGCCAAGACTCTCCTGTACAATATCCTTAACAAACCGGGCAAAATCTGATGCAAAACCTGCCCGCAAAATATTTCCCTGATCTCACAGCCGGACAGGTGGAGAAACTTTGCGCCCTGAAGGACATTTATTCTTTCTGGAACAGCCAGATAAATGTTATCAGCCGGAAGGATTTCGGAAATTTTGAAATTCATCATGTCCTTCATTCCCTTGCCATTGCAAAAATAATAAGCTTCAGGGACGGCTCGGAATTACTGGACATTGGCACCGGAGGCGGATTCCCCGGAATACCGCTCGCAATACTCTTCCCCGGGTCCACATTTACCCTGCTCGATTCCATCAGAAAAAAGATTAAGGTGGTGACTGAAGTCTCAAAATCGCTCGGCCTGGATAACGTAATCCCGTTGTGCATGAGAGCTGAGGAACATAAAGGCATATATGATTTTATTGTCTGCCGTGCAGTGACCACTTTCAGGGAAATTGTCAGGCTGTCGGACGGAAAAATACGCGAAACGGGGAAAAACGACCTGCCGGGCGGGATATTTGCCTTTAAGGGTGGCAATCTTGATGAAGAACTTGAAGGCTTCAGGGACAGAACCACAGTTTACCCCGTCGGCGGATATTTTGAAGAGGAGTGGTTTAAGGAAAAATACGTCGTTTACATGCCCGTAAAAACATAAAAACATTCTGTTTCTCATATTTTTTCAAAAAAATTAATACATTTGCACTCTCATTTCAGAAAGTAAAACGATACGGAAAAATGAAAAGGACATATCAGCCATCGAAGAGAAAAAGGGTTAACAAGCACGGGTTCAGGGAAAGGATGTCAACTGCCAACGGACGCAGAGTGCTTTCGGCCAGAAGGGCAAAAGGAAGAAAGAAACTGACAGTATCCGACGAAAAGATCGTCAAATAGAATACCGGTAACCATTCAGGAAGAGGCTGCATTGCGAGCCTCTTTTTTTTTACCGGCCTCCCTGAAAGCCTTATTTGTATCTTTGCCCTGAGAAAATGATAACATTCCTGCAGCACATATCAGACCCGCGCTTAAGGGAAACTGCACGAAAGGTGCTTGACGGTGAGCGCATAACCCCGGAAGAGGGTATCATTCTTTACACTGAAGCAGGGCTGCCGCTTCTGTCGGTTCTTGCCCGCGCCGTAAGGGAGAGACTTAACGGTAATCTCGTCTTCTTTAACCGTAACTTTCATATTGAACCCACAAATATCTGCATCAACAACTGCCTTTTCTGCTCATACAGGAAAAGCGCCGGCGACCCTGAGAGCTGGCAGTATTCGGTGAATGAGATCATGGAAATCGTCAAAAGGTTCGATAATGTGCCTGTTACGGAAGTGCATATCACCGGAGGTGTCCATCCGAAACGCGACATATCTTTCTACTGCGAACTGCTCAGGGCCATTAAGGCTCACAGGCCGGGGCTTCATATTAAGGCATTCTCGGCTATTGAACTTGATTTTATGTTCCGGCATTCGGGACTTACTGCAGAAAAGGGTCTTGAATTTCTGAAGGATTGCGGTCTGGATTCCATACCTGGAGGAGGCGCCGAGATATTCGATACCGGAATAAGAAACAGAATATGCCCCGGCAAAACCTCCGCCGAACGGTGGCTTGAAATTCACGAAAAGGGGCATCTGCTTGGGCTCCCTTCAAATGCCACTATGCTGTATGGCCATGTTGAGGATTACAGCCATCGCATTGCGCACATGGAACTGCTGAGGCAACTCCAGGACAAAACAGGCGGCTTCAATGCGTTTATCCCCCTCAAATTCAAAAGATACAACAACCCGATGTCGGAGATACCCGAGGTAAGCACCCTTGAGGACATGAGAAATTATGCCGTTTCAAGGATTTTTCTCGACAACTTCAGGCATATAAAGGCATACTGGCCGATGCTCGGAAGGGAACAGACGAGGATGAGCCTTTCCTTCGGCGCCGACGACGTGGACGGCACCATAGAGGATACGACAAGAATCTATTCAATGGCCGGTGCCGATGAAAAAAATCCTGTAATGAATTCCGAAGAACTGACATCGCTGATCAGAAGGGAGGGATATACCCCTGCTGAACGCGATTCCCTGTACAATATAATCCGTGAGTATTAGCCCTCTCATTCCAGGCCTTTCGGATAAAGCCAATATAATTTTATCTTTGCCATGCCGTTATTAATTATACCGGAAAAAAGAGATGAGTTTAAAAAACTTCCTGTTAAGCAAGATTTTCTTTAAAAACCTTGGTATTGCACTGGCAATTTTAGCCGGCCTTATATTAATTCTTCTTCTCTGGCTCAATATTTACACAAGGCACGGTCAGGCCCGGCCGGTTCCCGACTTTTTCGGCCTCAGCCTTGAGGAGGCAGCAAAGCTGGCAAAGAAGAATAAGCTGCATTACCAGGTAATTGATTCTGTCTATACCAATCTGGTTGGAAGAGGCTGCATTGCCGACCAGAATCCGAAGGCAGGATACAAGGTTAAGAAATGGAGGAGAATAGTGCTTACCATCAACGCACTTAATCCAGAAATGGTTGAAATGCCCGATCTAATTGGCCTTCCCAAGCGACAGGCTCTGGCAGTAATCCAGACATCCGGGCTGGAAGCCGGACAGCTCAGGTATGTTCCGGACCTTTCAATCGACTTTGTGCTTAAACAGATGCAGGACGGGCGGGAACTGCAGAAAGGCGACAAGGTACAGAAAGGCTCCGTAATTGACCTTGTTCTCGGCAAGGGACTCAGCAACGAAAGGACACCTGTACCGAACCTTACCGGGCTCACCTATGAACAGGCAAAACGAACCGTTCTAGGGGCTTCCCTGAATATCGGGGCATATATCTTTGATAACACCGTGACTAATGCTGAAGATTCAGCAAGAGCCTTTGTCTTTAAACAGAATCCGGAGTATAAAGACATCGCCCGGCTACAACTGGGATCGGCAATGTACATCTGGCTCACAACCGATTCTGCCCTTCTTCCCGTTGATTCAACCATGGTTAATTTACCCGACTCGGCAAATCATGTCATGATCACACCGGAACAATGAAAATAACCGGATGCTGAAAAAAATAATTATATCAGCTCTTATTCTGATTGTTGCTGCTGCAAGCCTTGCAGCCCAGGAGGTCGTTGCCGGACTCACCGGAAATATTTACCTGAGCGGTGCAAAATCAGCTGAACAGGCCAAAGGAATCGCTGCCGACACTCTCGAACTGCCGTTCTTCGACGATTTTTCCACCGGACAGCCATACCCCGACCCCCTGAAATGGCTGGATGACTACGTCTTTATCAATAACACTTATTCCGTCAGACAGATTACCAAAGGTGTTGCAACCTTCGATGCTCTCGACAATACAGGGAGGCTCTATGAAACAGCCTCATCGTTTGTTACTGAAGCCGACCGCCTTACTTCTGTCCCCGTAAACCTTCAATACCTGCCTGAGGATAACATATACCTGAGCTTTTTCTACGAGGCAGCCGGTATCGGCGATATGCCCGAGGCAGGCGACAGCCTAACGCTTGAATACTGGGCGCCGGTAGAACAGAAATGGTATTCTGCATGGAAGGCTCCAGCTACTCAGAAGGCTGGTTTCGTGCCGGTCATACTCAGGATTGACCAGGAGAAATTTCTGAAAAAAGGCTTTATGTTCCGGTTCAAAAACCATGTTTCGCTGAACTCCGCCTCAACCGATCCTTCAATGGCTGGCAACTGCGATCACTGGAATATCGATTATGTAATGCTCGGCAAAAACAGGACTCCGGCCGATACCATACCTCCCGATGTTGCATTCACCCTGCCAGTGAGGTCATCACTCAAGACTTTTGAAGAGATGCCGTGGAAACAGTTCAGGCAGGTTTTTCTCTCCGAAATGGGACCATGGATTACCATAAACTACCGGAACAACGACCAGGTGATAAGGAATGTCACACGGTCGTTCGAAATTACCGATGTTTACAACAATACCGTCGTTCACTCCTTCACGGCCGGTGCGACCAACATAGACCCTTCTGCCTCTGTCAGTTATCAGGCAGCACTTATCTACACCTTCAACTCTGTATCAACCGATTCAGCCCTTTTCCGGATAAAAAGCTTTCTTACCACAGATGCTTTCGACAGGAAACAGAATGATACAATAGTTTATTACCAGAGATTCGGCAGGGATTTTGCCTTCGACGACGGGACATCCGAGGCGGGGTACGGCATCAACGGCCTGGGATCAAGAAACGCCATGGTTGCATACAGGTTTAAATCGCCCGTACCCGACACTATCAGGGCGGTAAAGATTTGCTTTAACGACAGTTACCAGAATGCCAACCGCAGGTCTTTCGACCTGATGATCTGGAGGAATAACCAGGGCGTTCCCGGAGATGTTATCTATTTCCAGGAAGAGATGCTGGTTGAACCCGGAGAAGATATTAACGGGTTCCACCTCTACCGTCTCGACAGACCGTTCGAAATAAGCGGAGATTATTTTATCGGCTGGCGTCAGAGATCGGAGACCTTCCTTAATGCAGGTTTTGACCTAAATACCCCACATAACGGGAAGCAGCTATACTGGATAAACGGCGAATGGAATGTTTCCCAGACAACAGGAAGCGTTATGATAAGGCCTGTTTTCGGGCCCAGAATAAATACTCTCGGCATTGAAACAAACCGGTTTAGCCCGGAAAAGCTCAGAATATGGCCCAATCCTGCAGGGGAATTCATCACCCTCGATGCCGGAGATATGATACCGCTCCTTATGTCGGAAATAACCATTACAGGCATTGGCGGCAAAGTGCTTATCAGGAGGAATTTCTCGGAAACAGTCGATATCTCAGGACTTCCCGCCGGGATTTATTTTATCACTGCCTGGAACGGAAACAGGATACTTGCCACGGGTAAATTTATTGTTGCCAGGTGATGAAAAATCCGGAAGAAGAACTGACCGGGCAAGAGCTTTTTGAGCATTATCGTTTCACGGTCGATGCCGGGCAGTCATCCGCCAGAATTGACAAATACCTCACCGCAAGAATTGAAAACACCTCCCGCACGAGAGTCCAGTACGCCTCTCTCGCCGGAAATATACTGGTAAACAACATTCCCGTTAAACCAAGCTACAAGGTTAAGCCGGGGGATGTCATCCAGATACTCCTGCCGACACCTCCGCGCGAAATAGAGCTGATACCCGAAGATATCCCCCTTAACATACTGTACGAGGATGATGATGTGATAGTTATCAATAAGGAAGCAGGTATGGTTGTCCACCCCGCCTACGGGAACTATACAGGCACGCTTGTGAATGCCCTTATGTACCATTTCAGGGATCTGCCCCTCTTCAGAACCGGCGAAGCGCGTCCCGGACTGGTACACAGACTCGATAAAAACACATCCGGGATAATGGTGGTAGCCAAGAATGAAATTGCCCAGAACAAGCTGGCACGGCAGTTCTTCAACCGCACCACCGGAAGGATTTATAACGCCGTTGTCTGGGGGACACCCCGGCCGCCCGAAGGCACCATCACGGGAAATATAGGACGGAACCTGAAGGACAGAAAGATTATGCAGGTCTTCGAAGGTGAAGAGCACGGGAAGCATGCCGTAACACATTACAGGGTTTTGGAAAGCTTCGGGTATGTTTCGCTTATCGAGTGCAGGCTTGAGACAGGGCGCACTCACCAGATAAGGGTGCATCTGAGCCATATCCGGCATCCCGTTTTCAACGACAATGAATATGGTGGTGACAGGATTCTGAGGGGAACAACCTTCAGCAGGTACCAGCAATTTGTAAGGAATTGCTTTGAAATCATTCCGCGCCAGGCCCTTCACGCGCGTACGCTCGCATTTAATCATCCCTCAACCGGGGAACGACTCTCTTTTGAATCAGATCTTCCTGACGATATGAAGTTGCTTCTCGAAAAATGGAGAGAATACACCGCACAATAGATTTTCTCTCCTACCAGCTTCCTCCTGCACCTCCGCCGCCGAAGCTGCCGCCGCCAAAGCCTCCGAAACCGCCGCTTCTCCCTCCGCCAAAGCCTCCGCCCGAGAATCCTCCCCAGCTTCCCCTGTGCGACCGGCTTCCCGAATTCATCATTGCCAGAATAACCCAGAGCGGAAGATTGCTCTTACGGCCTGAAATATTGTTGTTGTTGGAGCCCCACGATTTTAAAGCAATAATAAGGACAATAATAATAATGATTATTGCTCCGCCGGGGATGGTTGTTGCTGGGGGCAATTTTTTATTTTTCAGGTAGTCCGAGGCCGGGAACTCGCCCGAAGCCAGCGACATAAGGACATCCGTAGCCCTGTCGAGACCCCTGAAATATTCGCCCTGCCGGAATGCGGGAAGTATCTCGCGGTCAACAATCATGGCACAGACAAGATCGGGAATGACACCTTCAAGGCCGTAACCGGGAGCTATGAAGACTTCGCCCTTTGAGATTTCGGTTTTGGGTTTTACAAGGATAATTATTCCGTTGTTCGAGCCTTTCTGTCCCACACCCCACTTCTCACCCAGTCTCTGTGCATAATCGGCCTTGTCGTAACCTGCAAGATCCTTTAAGATCACCACTGCTATCTGGGTTGAGGTTGAATCGTTGAAAGCTACAAGTTTGTTCTCAAGCATCCCGGCCTCCTCCATGCTCAGAAATCCTGCAAAATCATTTACAAGGCGCGGAGGAAAAGGCCTGTCAGGTATCTCCTGCGCCGAAAGCTGAAAAAATGCCGCGAGAATAAAGGCTGCTAAAACCGTCTGCAGATATAAAATAAATTTCTTCATTTATTTTCTTTTGTTTCCCCGGCTGAAAAAGATATCTCATCCGTCAGTTCATTTCTGTCATTTTTCCTGAGAGGGAAGAAATTTTTAAGCTGCCTTCCCGCGAGGGTTATGCCTTCAGTGAGGCCTTCGGTAAACCGCCCTGCAGTAAAGTTTTTTCTCATGATTTCCTTCACCTGGTTCCAGAATCCTTCGGGTACAAGGGCGTTAATGCCGCTGTCGCCGATAACTGCAAATTTCCTGTCTTCCACAGCCAGGTAAAAGAGCACCCCGTTTCTTTCCCTGGTTTTATGCATCCCCAGCTTACCGAATATCCAGGCAGCGCGATCGAGGACATCATCGGGGCAACTTGTTTCGATGTGAACCCGTATCTCGCCCGAGGTCTCCTTCTCGGCCTGCCTGATGGCTTCAACAATCTTTTTTTTCTGATCCGGCGTGAAAAAGTCTGCTGCCTTCATTTAAACAATAATTAAAACTTCACCTCAGGAGCTTTATCTGCCCCCTCGGCTGCCTTGAAATATCCTTTGGGATGGAACCCTCCCAGTCCGGCTATGAAACTCTGGGGAAAACGCTTGATGTAGGCATTGTAAGCCATTGCCACCTCGTTGAATTTCCTGCGTTCTGTTGCAATGCGGTTCTCCGTGCCTTCAAGTTCAACCTGCAGATCGCGGAAATTCTGTGTTGCCTTAATATCCGGATATTGTTCCACAACAACCATCAGCCTGCTTAATGCCGAGCTCACCTCTCCCTGTGCCTGCTGGAAGCGGGCAATTGACTCCTCATCAAGATTCGACGGGTCGATTTTCACCGAAGTGGCTTTCGATCTCGCCTCAATAACCTGTGTCAGAGTCTGCTGCTCAAAGTTGGCGGCGCCCTTAACGGTATTTACAAAATTCGGTATAAGGTCGGACCTCCTCTGGTACTGGGTTTCCACATTTCCCCACTGGCTGGTCACACCTTCATTCATGGTAACCATGTTATTGTATGCCCTGATACCCCAGAGCACGATGAAAAGAACAAACAGCAGGGCCACGGCCCCGATTGTCAATCCTATTAAACATCCTTTTTTCATCTCAGTTAAAAGTTTATTTAATGCAAATTTAACAGAGTAAGCTGAATTATGCGGCATCATTCCGGCAGAGTGCCCGGAAAAGCCAGCAGAAGAGCCTTTTTTACCGGTGAACGGAGAAATGATTTGCCTGCAATTACCCGGGCTCAGCGAGTGTTAACATTTCTTTATACCTTTACGTTGATTTTTATGAACGGATGAAGACTATTGCTATTGCAGCAGGCGGCGATTCGCCTGAATACGGAGTTTCGGTTAAGAGCGCAGCCGAGGTGGCCGCCGCCCTTTCGGGGAAATATGAAATATTCATAATCGTGATAAGAGGCGATGCATGGTATTGGGAAGACGATAGGGGCAGAAGGCATTCCGTCGACAGAAATGATTTCACCCTTAAACTTGATGACCGGAAGGTAAGGTTTGACGCCGTCTTTATAGCAATTCACGGCACTCCCGGAGAAAACGGATTGCTGCAGGGATATTTCGACATGCTTGGTATTCCCTACACCTCCTGCGGAGCATTCTGCTCAGCCCTCACCTTCAACAAGCAGGCCACAAAGCTCTATCTGAAAGAGTACGGGATTCCCATGGCCGACGCTTTGCTGATACGGAAAGGGGAAAGAACCGATACGGAGGCCGTAATTAAACGCACCGGACTTCCGTGTTTTGTAAAACCTAACGACAGCGGCTCAAGTTTCGGCGTTTCGAAGGTTAAAACCCCGGACGAACTTCTTCCCGCCATCGAAAAGGCTTTCTCCGAAAGCAGCGAGGTTCTTATAGAGTCATTTATGAACGGCAGGGAAGTGGCCTGCGGGGTTGTAAAAACCGGAGAACGCAAATTAATCCTGCCTGTGACAGAGATAATCCCGAAAAAGGAGTTTTTTGATTATGAAGCCAAATACACTCCGGGCATGTCGGATGAAGTAACGCCTGCAAACATCGGAGAAAAGCTGACCGGTGAAGTACAGCAGCTAAGTTCTTCGATCTGCGACATACTTGGCTGCAGGGGTATCGTCAGGGTTGATTTCATAATAGTAAAGGATAAACCTCTCTTTCTTGAGATTAACACCGTGCCGGGGATGAGCAGCGAAAGCATTATACCCAAACAGGCAGCCGCAGCCGGTATATCTGTTACCGACCTCTACTCCTCGGTTATAGAAAGTCTATTTACCTGAGGGGCGTCCCCCGGACCCGGATTTTTACTGTTTTGCCTTTTTCAGCGCTTCGGTGGTGGTGTAATATTTTGTAATCATCCCCGGAACCTCCCATTCAGGAAGAGAACCCGCCTTCAGATACTCAAGATATTTTGCTGTCACCTGTCCGAAATGTTCTTCATGACCCACCCTGTATTTCGCCGGTATGTTAACCCTCAGCCTGCCTGATCCCAGATCATCCACAGTAAGGCTGTCGTATGGCATGGCGGAAAGGGCGCTCAGCAGGCTGGAGCGGAAACCTGCAGCATCTTCCCTTATATTCTCTATATAGAGAGTCGGTACAAATTTTTCATCGGCGGTCTGCCTTATTACAAGGTCGCAGTTTGTACCCCTCATTATCGAGAAATGAGTGTCACCTCCGCCCGGAGGGGCAACATATTTCCATTCAACCGAAACCTTGGCAAAGGTGCCCTTCAGCCTGTATACCATCTCACCGTTTGCATAAACGTTAAGCTTTCCGTCTTTCAGGTCTTTTGAAAGATAATCGGGAAATTGATCAAGCCCGGTCACTCCTTTGAACTCTTCCCTTGAGATTATGGTAGGCCACCTGCGGGCGGAAATAATTTCCACGTCGTTCTTTGAGAGGATGACTTCAGGGAAGCATTCCCATTGCACAAGGTCCACCAGGTGCGTGGTAACGTCAACAATACCCTCTCCCTGCTGTTCCACATCAAAGAACCAGGCCGGTCTGATTAGAGGAGAGCCTGAAACGATTTTGGAAAAATGATGCACGCTCTCCTTGGTTACGGCAGGCTCCTTCTCCGATCCCATCGTAAGAGTACCGAAAACTTCCTTCCTGAGAGAAAGTTCCTTCTGCAGCATGGTTGTGATTTCGTACCTTTCAGTCATGATGTCGTAGAGCAGCAATCCCTTCTCGCCCGCTATGCGGAAAGCCTCTTCAAGCTTAGGAAATTCCTCGGGTGAGATCACCATGGGTTTGTCGGCAAGAACATTGAACCCGGCGCTCACCGATCTCAGGATGTAGTCAGTTTTCTTTCTGTTATTGCCTGACAGGACAACAACATTCCCGGGTTTCTTATCGATCATTTCTTCAAAGAAGTTTGCTCCGGTGAAGACTATCTCATTCCAGCGGGTAGGATTTACGGCCCGGGTGTTATACGACTCAATCCTTGCAAGGTGCTGGTCGAGGTCGGGACCGGCGGGTGCAAAGACATAAACATCAGGGGAAACCTGTTCGTACATGGTTTTCTGAACAAGGGCCGCATGAAAATGGCCGGGATCAACAGTCATAATCTTAACCATCTGAGCTTCTTTTGATTCATTTGCGCCGGGGGCCTTCTTCCCCTTGTTTCCGCATGAGCTTATTACCATCGAAAAAATTACGAATACCGGAAAAATCTGTCTCATATTTGTTTCTTTTAATATCTGTTATCTGCAATAATCTCTTTATTAATCACTTAAGTGTAATATTGGCAACCGGAGGATAAGCGAAATCGAGCCAGATTCTCTCGGAAACTGACTTGTCGACTTTGCCGTCATAGACCAGCATACGGTATTTAAGACGGTACACATTTCCGGGTTCAAGCACCCAGTCGCGGTGCCTTATGGGACAGAATTCAAAGTACACATCGCCCCTGCCGTTCTGATCTACCGGCCATACCCTCATCGGTTCGGGGTGCTGTCTGTTCGACGGATGAGAAAGGAACACTATACCCGATTCACCTTTCCCTTCAAACATTCCGCCGACATCGGTCCATCTGGCCCTTGTACCATCGGCGTCAAGCCGCGTTTTGCCTTCGGAGGTAAGCACCCAGCTGTTCTTGTTGTTCCATTCGGCGGTTGCCCTGAAACCTATTCCTCCGCCGTAGCGGTATGCCTCAAGAATCACAGGGTCGTCTCCTGCGACAGACAGGTATGATACCGCATCAACGAGCCATGTCTTCGACCCGTCAACAGGTTCGGCATTCCAGACTCTTATGTCCCAGACCTCGTTGAAAGTAATCTCCTCGGGTTTCACACCCTGGTAATCAACATGTTCCTGCCGCACGCTGAATCCGCCGAAAACAGGTCCCCGGGTAACTGAATTTATGCCTGCGAATCTCACAGTTCCCTGGTGACTGTAGAGATTCCAGAAATCAGTAACATGATCCCTTATTCTCACCCTCGTCCACGGGTTCCAGATACCGAAGTGATGGTAATGGTCGGGAGCATTTATGCGGGTAAGTATATTACCCGAGGGCGAGTACAACGGATGAATAAATCCGTTTCGTTTATACATTGTATCAACATTTGCAGGCGGGTAAACGAGCCTGACGGCATAGTCGAGAACAGGTTTGCCGTTCTGCGTGATTCTGATGATATCGGGTCTTTTCTCGGCCACCACGGCGGGTGCCGGAGAAGGTCTGAATTCCTGGTAAAGCACATATACTCTTTTCGCTCCGGGCTGTGTGGTGCCTGTCATTATCCACCACAGCCGGGGAGTGTATCCTTCCTCCACCTGCGAAGCTGTTTCGGTGAGTTTTCCTTTTACCGATTCATATAACACGAGTTTAAGTGTGTCGGCTACACTTATATTTTTCAGGTCGATGCTTACCGGGGTGTTTATTCTCAGATATTTCCCGGCTTCCACAGTGATGGTTGCAAGCTCTTTCTTCTGGGCATGCGAGGAGAGAGAAAAAGCAATGGTCAGGAAGATTAGTAACAGTTTTTTCATGGCAGATTTTTATATTTCATCATTGACAGCTTCGATAAATGCAGTGATGTTTTCGTTTTTCACACCCGGGGGCATACCGCCTCCCACCGACCAGAGTATCCGGCTGTAATCGTTTATTTCGGAGGCAGCCTTTTTCACCGCATCCTTTATCTGCTGGGGTGTCCCTGCTGCCATCACGTCGCGGGGAGGTATGTTGCCGACGAGAACCACTCCGGGTCCGGCAAGTGACCGTATCTCGCCCATGGAGTGCTCGAAGGAGAAATTAAACATATTGATATTCATATCCGTGAGGTATTTTGCGGTAATCAGCCCCTGTGCGTCATTATGAAGGAACCGTGCCTTTGCATCGAATGAGCTGAATATCCGCCTGAAGGCAGGTATGGCATATTCATTGAATTCATAGTCGCCGATAAAACCCATAAGATCGTCGAGCACCAGAATTCCTTCAATTGACGGGAAACACTCTTTCTGGTATTTCAGCCAGTTGCAGACGAAGTCGGTTATGTTGTCAATCAGAATCTTCGCTTCAGCAGGATTCATTGCCAGGCTCATCATAAACTCGGTGGTTCCCATCAGGAATGAAGCAATATTAAGAGGCCCTCTTGATATGGCGAATTTTACATGGTGGCCTTCGCTGTTCATTGCCGGTTCGCATTCTTTCAGGCGGTCGATCATAAAAGGAAGCAGGCCGTCAGTTTTTACATCGGGGACAGGAAGATTGCTGATATCCTCTATGTTTTTAATAACCTTTTCGGCATGAGGCAGACTCTGTTCCATCCATTTCATCCTTGCCCCGTATGCCGAGGGTTCGGTGCACATCCCGAATTCAGACCAGAAGCCCGGCAGAAACCAGACATCGGGAAAGAGGTTGCATGCTTTCAGGTTGGCCTTCAGCCAGACATCGGAAGAAGCATAATACCGGATGTTGGAAATGCCGTACCATCCGGGTATCCATGGACTGTCAATTATAAAACCTGTCGGCCGGTATCCGATATCCTGTCCTTCAATCAGCCTTACCAGGTCGTTCCATTGTCGGAGGGTCATATCTTAAAAGGTTTAAGGTTTTCCTGCCTGTATGAATCTATCGGAGCGCATGTGCAGATAAGGTTCCTGTCGCCGTAACCATCGTCGATCCTGCTTACCGTGGGCCAGAACTTATTCTCATGGAGCCATGCGGAAGGGAAGGCAGCTTTAGTTCTTGTGTAGCTGTGATTCCATTCGTCTGCTGAAATAACCTTTTGGGTATGAGGCGCATTATGGAGCACATTATCCTCCCTGTCAGCTATTCCTTCTGTTATTTCCCTTATTTCATTCCTGATCATTTTCATGGCTGTAATAAACCTGTCGAGTTCCTGCAGGGGTTCAGATTCGGTAGGCTCCACCATCAGGGTGCCGTGTACGGGAAAAGAGAGGGTCGGGGCGTGGAATCCGTAATCCATCAGTCGTTTTGCTATGTCAAGCTCGGTAACGCCCGCCTCTGATTTAAAATCCCTGCAGTCGAGGATCATCTCATGTGCTGCCATTCCGTTTTTTCCGGTATATAAAACTTTATACCATCCTTTCAGGGAGGCCGCGATATAATTTGCATTCAGAATTGCATACCTTGTTGCATCGGTTAGTCCCTCCGCTCCCATCATCATAATGTATGCATGGGATATGGTCAGTATATGGGCGGAGCCGTAAGGTGCCCCGGCCACCGCAGTGATTCCGTTTTCTCCGCCGGTTTTGACAACCGGGTGGGATGGCAGGAACGGGGCAAGTTTTTCGTTAACCAGGATGGGGCCCATTCCCGGACCTCCTCCCCCGTGAGGTATTGCAAATGTTTTGTGCAGGTTCAGGTGGCAGACATCTGCACCTATTGCTCCCGGACTCGTTAAGCCGACTTGGGCATTCATGTTCGCACCATCCATGTACACCAGTCCGCCGTTTTTGTGAATAATTTCTGTCATTTCAATCACCTCTTCCTCGAAAACTCCGTGAGTGGAGGGGTAGGTTATCATGAAGCATGCCAGATTATCCCTGTTTTCCTCAGCTTTCCTGCGTAAATCAGCCACACTGATATTTCCGTTCCGGTCGCATTCCACCACTATCACTTTCATTCCTGCCATTGCGGCGCTTGCAGGGTTTGTGCCATGGGCTGAGGCAGGGATAAGAGCCACATTCCTTTTGCCCTCTCCCCTGCTCAGGTGATACTGCCTTATGACGAGCAGACCTGTATATTCTCCGGCTGCTCCCGAGTTGGGCATGAACGAGACATCTGAAAATCCTGTTATCTCTTTAAGTGCATTCCCGAGCTCCTCAATAACCCTGTGATATCCTTCAGCCTGACCGGCAGGTGCGAAGGGGTGAATATTTGCAAATTCGGGCCAGCTCATCGGGAACATTGAAGTTGCAGGATTCAGTTTCATGGTGCACGAACCCAGTGATATCATGCTGTGAGTAAGCGATATATCCTTTCTTTCAAGCATCTTGATGTAACGCATCATGCCCGTTTCGCTCCGGTAACTGTTAAAAACCGACTCCTTCAGAAACTCCGATTTTCGAAGAAATTCATCTTTAATCTTCCGGCAGTCGCACAACGTATCGACAGGCTTAGGCCTGACACCGGCAACTTCCGCGAATACCGAAATTATTTTGTTTATGTCTTCAACCGATGTTACCTCGTCTGTGCTTATTGACACAACATCTCCCCCCGGATACCAGAAATTAAGGTTTTTCTCGAGTGCCTTTTCTCTGATCTTTCCGGCATCTGCTTTCCCGGACAGCTTTACTCTTATTGTATCGAAGAATCGTGTATTCAGATTGCCGAAACCCATTTTCCCCAGTTCACCGGCAATAGTACAGGCGCACCTGTGAATCCGTGAAGAAATATCTTTCAGGCCCTCCGGCCCGTGGTATTGGGCATACATACCCGACATTATTGCCAGTAGTGCCTGTGCTGTACATATGTTGGATGTTGCCCTTTCTCTTTTGATATGCTGTTCTCTTGTCTGCAACGCCATACGGAGAGCCTGGTTTCCGTTTACGTCGATTGAGACGCCTATTATCCTGCCCGGCATATTGCGTTTATGCTCCTCGCGGGCCGCAAAGAATCCGGCGTGCGGTCCGCCGTAACTCATCGGGAGTCCGAATCTCTGGCTTGAGCCAACAGCAATATCGGCCCCCCATTCTCCGGGGGGAACAAGTAATGCCAGGCTCATAAGGTCGGCAGCCACACCGAGCATTGCTCCAGCAGAGTGAACCTTTTCGGCGAACTTCCTGTAATCGTTTATCTGACCCGAGGCTGCGGGATACTGAACCAGCGCCCCGAAAAATGTTTTATCAAATTCAGCTGTCTCAAAACTGCCGGTTACGAGTTCTATTCCCAGAGGCGCCGAACGTGTCTTAAGCAGGTCGAGAGTCTGGGGGAAAATATCGATGTCGGCAAAGAACCTGTTTACACCGGCCTTAACCGCTTCTCTCGGACGGGAGTTAAACATCATTATCATTGCCTCTGCAGCGGCGGTGGATTCATCCAGAAGGGATGCATTTGCTATTTCCAGCCCCGTAAGGCTTATTATCATTGTCTGAAAATTGAGCAGAGCTTCGAGCCGTCCCTGTGAAATCTCAGCCTGGTAAGGTGTGTATGAAGTATACCAGGAAGGGTTCTCGAGAACGTTCCTGATTATCACAGATGGAACATCGACACCATAATAGCCCTGGCCTATAAAGGATCTGAACTGCCGGTTAAGCTTTCCCAGTTCCCTTATATGACTTAGATATTCGTATTCTGTCATGGCCGGTGGCAGATTCAACGGACTTTTAAGCCTGATAGAAGCGGGGATTGTTTTGTCAATAAGTTCCTCAAGCGATTTAACCCCAATGGTTTCAAGCATTGCGGGCAGCTCTTCTGCACGTGGTCCGATGTGCCGGTTCACAAATTTGCTGTATGTCATTATGTTCCTGATTTTATGTTCTTTAACACAATTATGGATTGCCTTATGTTGTCGCTAAAATAATAAAAGTAACTTTCAAATTTTATGAGAGATTGCGTATTTGGGGTAAATAATAAAATCCCTGCTGATCTCCCCTGAGGGTTTGAGAGGCAGGACGAAAGATAATGTAAAATATCGGGGTTGTAAGTGAGTTGTTAACTTTATGGATTTATTTCAGCCACGGGTTTGATTCTAT
Organism: Bacteroidales bacterium; assembly: GCA_029974835.1. Lineage (GTDB taxonomy): Bacteria > Bacteroidota > Bacteroidia > Bacteroidales > VadinHA17 > LD21. Next base: position 7,010 of record JARKQN010000056.1, on the reverse strand, counting down.
CTCCCTGCCTACTGAGGAGGATGGGCCGTGACCGGGATAAATAACAGTTTCGGGTGGGAGTGACAAAATCTTTTCCTTAATGCTTCTAATAAGAGTCTCGTAATTTCCTCCGGGCAGGTCGGTGCGGCCGATACCTCCTGCAAACAGGGCGTCGCCGGTAAAGACAAACTCCCCTTCGCTGCAGTAATATGCCAGGCTGCCGCTTGTATGTCCGGGTACATGGAGAGCTTTAAAAGTCAGGCCTGCCGCACTTATCTTATCACCTTCTTTTATAAAATCTGAAGGGTCGGGAGGCTCCTCCATCGACAGGCCAAAGAAACCTGCATGGACCACTGCCCCCTTCAGGTTAGTTAATTCATCCTCACTGCAGCATGTACGGAGGTTGTAACGTTCAAGCATAAACCTGTTGCCGAAAACATGGTCGAGATGACAGTGAGTGTTCAGAAGCTTTACAGGTTTAAGCTTTTTTGCTTCAAGAAAACGGACAAGCTGACTGAATTCATTTTCGTCATAACAGCCGCAGTCAATCACAATACACTCGCCGTTGAGCCCTGCCGCGACAAATGTATTGACCGATATTGGGGAAAAGACTCTTCTGTATACTTTCATAACGGGTTTTTATTTATCCTGTGTACCTCTAAGCAGCGGGACAAAAACAAACGTGCCGTGTGATGAATATTCCCAGGTTTCCTCGCCTGTTCTTACCGCCACTGTCATAACCTGGTAATCGCCTTTGCCGAGCGGCACCACAAGTCTGCCTCCCGTTTTGAGCTGCTTCAGCAGTGCAGGTGGAATTTCCGGTGCGGCTGCGGTAATGAGTATCCCGTCGAAGGGCCCGTACTGTTCTTTGCCCTCAAAGCCGTCACCGTAGAAAAAATGGATATTGTACCCGAGAGTTGCGATTGTCTGCTGGGCCTTAAGAAACAGCTCACGGCATCTCTCTATGGTATAAACCCTTACTCCCATCTCGGCCAGTATTGCTGCCTGGTATCCCGAACCGGTGCCAATCTCAAGCACCTTATCCCTCTTTTTTACATTGAGAAGGCTGGTCTGGAAAGCAACCGTATATGGCTGTGAAATAGTCTGGCCTGATGCAATGGGGAAAGCCTTGTCGACGTATGCATGATGCAGAAAAGCAGGATCCATAAAAATATGCCTCGGGACCTTTTTCATTGCCCTCAGCACCTCTTCATCGGCAATGCCCTTCTGCCTGATGCTCTCTATAAGTTTCTCCCTCAGTCCCCTGGCTTCAAATGAATCAGTCATACACCTGCATATCCGTAACACAGCAAAAATAAGAATGTATTTGTATTTTTGAAAGGCGAAAAATTAAAGTGGGCCGTTTATTTCCGGAAGCATAACCTGCAATTATTCCGGGCACATACCGTTTTGACTATATGAACAAAAGAAAAGTATCCATCGCATATATAACGGCCGATATTGCAGGCTCGGTTTTTGCATGGATCGCATTCTGCCGGATGTCGTTGCCATATACTGCCTCTTTCAGCACAGATGCTGTCACGATATCCGGGAATATTACTCCATTAAGTCTTCTGCTTTACCCCCTGTTCTGGGTATTTCTGTTTTTCATTTCCGGTTTTTATATTGTATCGCTTAAAAGATCGAGGCTGCAGGAGTTTTTCTATTCTCTGGCGATTACACTTCCCGGTTCGCTGATAATATTCCTGATACTTATCATCAACGGATCAATAACCGACCGCGCTTATTTCCTCAGTTCCCTTCTGCTTCTTACCGGTCTCCAGTTTTTCCTCACATCATTACCCAGGTTCCTGATAACTTCGGCGATAGCTTCACGCGTTCACCGTGGTCTTCTCGGCATAAACACTGTCATCATTGGATCGGGGGAAAAAGCATCCGGAGTTATTCAAATGTTAAGAGATGAGAAGATTCCCGGCGGAAACATCATAACGGGATATGTTAAAATTAACGGTGAAGAGAATGGTTTGGAGAAGACAGGCCTCAGGTGTCTTGGAAAGTCCGATAATCTTCTGGAGATCATCAGCAGTAACAAGACAGAAGAGGTGATTATTGCTTCAGAGGACTATGAATCGGACGATACTCTTAAGATAATAGGAGATCTTCTGCTTACCGGCGTTACCATCAAGGCCATTCCCTCACTGAAGGACTTTCTTACAGGCAGGGTTGAGCATACTGTGATTTACGGCACCCCCTTTCTTGAGATTACCAATTATACACTTTCGCCCTTCCAGAATAATATCAAGGTCATATCCGATTATATCCTGTCTGCCGTATTGCTTATAATTCTTCTTCCTGTAATAGCTCTCCTTTCGATCGCAATAAAGATGCAGGATGGCGGACCGGTGTTATACAGGCAGGAAAGGATTGGGCGCAACGGGCGGCCTTTTTTCATTTTTAAGTTCAGGTCCATGAAGCCGGATGCTGAGGCAGACGGTCCTTTGCTTTCAGGAATAAATGACAGCAGGATAACCCCGATCGGTCAGTTCATGCGCCGCCACAGGCTCGACGAGATCCCCAACCTGATTAATGTGCTTAAGGGCGAGATGTCGCTTGTCGGCCCAAGGCCGGAAAGACAATACTACATTGACCAGATAGTGCAGAAGGCGCCGCATTTCAGAAGGCTTCTGAAAGTAAAACCGGGAATTACCTCGTGGGGACAGGTTAAATACGGATATGCTTCCACGGTCGATCAGATGACAGAAAGGTTAAGATATGACCTTCTGTACATTGAAAACATGAGCCTTGTTCTTGATATTAAAATCCTGATCTATACCGTTATTATAATTATTAAGGGAAAGGGTATTTAACCTTCCTGCCCGATGGTCAGAATCTAACGACTTCCCAGAAAACCTTTTTGGGCTTCATATTCGTGTCGAACAGAAGAGGGTAATGCCTTCCTCTCCTTGGTGTCCGGTTATCGAGCCATGAACCCCTGTCGGACAGATTCCAGAAAGTTACACCCGTAATTTCATCTTTCTTTTCCCTGAAGACCCTGAATGCCATCTTGTAAAAGTCGATCTGACGCTGTTCTCTTTCCGGAGTGAAACCGAGGTTGATTGTATCTGCCCTTGAAGTATAAATTGACACACCAAGCTCCGTTATCTGTACCTGTAGTCCCAGTGAGGCAAATTTATCGATCGACTCCCTGATGGCATCTTCAGATGAGCCGGGAATTTCAAAATCGCCTTCACCCGGCTGATGCAGTTGTCCCACATGTCTCGGACCGCCAATATTCCAGTGGCCCTGCAGTCCGACTCCATGTATGGGAACACCTTCGTCGAGAAGTTTCTTGACCATGTTGTATATCTTTTCCCGCTTAACGGGGTTCTCGGTGTTGAAGTCATTATAGAACAGCACTGCATCCGGGTCGGCTTCATGTGCCCACCGGAATGCCTTTTCAATAAATTCTTCCCCGCATATTTTGTACCAGAGAGTTTCCCTGAATCCCTTCGCTGGATCAGCATTGTCTATAGCCTCATTCAGGACATCCCAGGCATAAACTTTACCCTTGTAACGGCCAACCACCTGCATGATATGTTCCTTAAGTCTTGCAAGCAGAAGCTCTTTGGATGCCTGGTTGCCGTCAGAATCCTTAAACATCCACTCCCCTGTCTGATTATGCCAGCACAGTGTATGTCCCCTCACCTTCATTCCGTTTTCCATGGCAAATGCGACAATCCTGTCAGCATCCTCCCAGTTAAACTTTCCCTCTTCAGGCTGTAAAAGAGCAGGTTTCATAACATTTTCGGCTGTCAGGCTGTTGAAATGCTTTTTGATAAACTCACCCTGTTCGCCCTGTAGCGATCTGGGCGACACAGCTACACCGATCGGGAAGTAATCCTTGTAGAAATCCTTAAGTCCTTTAAGTGAATCTTCTGAACTCAGTTGTCTCTCTCCTCCGCTGCCTCTGCAACTGCTAACAGATATGACAAGTGTGGTAATTAGCGTCAGCAGAAGAGAAAAAGTTAATGCTGTCAGAAATAACTTTTTTGTTTTCATGTGATCAGATTCTGGTAAGCAATAAACATAGACAAAATTTCAACATCCGGCGATTATTTAATTTTAATTAACACCTGCTGAAAGACATTTATCGCCTTGCCCTTAATCTTTTATATTAAGATATTGCCCATCTCATTTCACCGCTTTTTGGTGATCCCGATAACTGCAACGGAATAAGGCTCCATATCGAAAGCCATAAGATTTCCGTTATACTCTGCCGATGCAGCTAAGGGTCTGATCATATCCGGATTTTCCAAAGAAGGTGCATCGGTGAGTCCGGCTTTCAGTGTAATTACCTTAACATCTGCACTTTCGGGAGCCTCTGATCCCTGTACCCTTACAAGCAGTGTATTTGTCTTTCCCTCATAATTTACTGCTTTGATCACTATTCTTCCGCCATCTGTGCTGCCGGTGGCAACAGCTTCAAAGGTGCCTGATTTCCATCCTTCCGGACGCATCGAGGAGATACCGTTAAAGAACTGCAGCCTGTTGTTTATATCCTTAAAAGTTCCCTTTGCCGATGCCAGGAGATTCTCTTCATAGTATTCCCGGAACAGCTTTTCGACAACATAACCCGATCCCGGGAACCAGGAAGCATGGTCGTGATAGATAAATGCCGTCCAGGTCGGGTCGTCGGTAGTGTTTCTCATCCACAATGCGGGGCACGACATGATGAGTTCGGGCCCGAGTTTTTCATACATCATAAGGGTGCCGGCAGTATGCAGTCCGGCTCTCCAGTCGTATGTACGGCAGAGGCCCCACTCGAGGACAGCAATTTTGATATCGGGATGTTTTGAGATTTTTATATAGTCGCGAAGTCTGATAAGGTATTCCTCTATGCGCTGCAGCCCTGACTGGAAATTATCATTTTCATATTCATAATTATGGCAGCCGAGTATATCAAAATTATTACCTGCAAGGTCGATTAGTTTCTGGCTCCAGTTAAGGTCATTCGAACGTTTCTGCCCGCATGCGACAATTTTTGCCTCAGGGGCGATTTTTCTTATCCCGCTTCCATACAGATTCACTATTCCGGCATATTGTTCGGGCGTAAGTCCGTGGTTCATGGGTTCATTGTCTATCTGGAAATACCTTACATTGTAGGGCTGCGGGTGTCCGTTTTCTGCGCGCGCTCTGCCCCACCGGGTTGTCGGCGGGTCGTTGAGATAATGTATCCAGTCCATCGCATCCCCGAACTGCTGCTCATCTGTATTTGTAGCACTGAGTACAATGAGAGGTTCTGAATTAAGCTGCCGGCACAGCTCCATAAATTCGTCTGTACCAAAGCCATAATAGTCGGAATAACCTCCCCAGATTGTATTTGGATGGTATTTCCGCGCAACACGCGGGCCAATTCCGTCTTTCCATTTGTAGATTGATGCAAAGGAGCCCCCGGGCCATCTGATGAATGGCGGTTTCAATGCCTTCATTGCCCCGAGAAGATCAGGGCGCATGCAACCTGAATTCCGGATGTCGGTCCGCATCATCGAAATGAAATCCACAAGCACCTGCCCTGTTCCGGCAGCAAACAGGCCGACAACGGCCTGTTTGTCTGTAATGCCGCTTTTAAAAGCAAAAGAGACCTCCTGCCACTCCTTTCCCGAATGCCTGAGGGGTACGCTGGCTATCTGCCTGCCTCCGGCATCCGTAACACGTAAAAACAACCTTACGGTTCCTGATTCAGGTTTTACCCAAACAGAACCCGAATAATCATATCCGCTCTCAACGAAAATCCTTCCCTGTTTAATCCCGGCAGTGCCTCCGCCGGGTGCGAGCCGAACGCTTTTTTCCCCGTTCTGAAACTTGACCTCTGCAACTTCAACCTTCCCTTTTCCGCCTTCAGGAATCCAGTACGTTTCAAAATCATTGCCTTCAAACCCGCATCCCCTTATCTGTTCCGCAAACAGGCCGTCGACCACCGAGTGATTTATATGCTCAAGGAAGTGACCGTAGACGGCCTCTTCCACTCTGCCTTTCTGCCTGTCGGTGTCGACGAGCAAAACGGCAACACCTGGCCGGTCGGAAGCAGGGGCGGTTTGTGATTGCAGATTCAAATAATGTGAAATGAAACAAATTGAGATCAGGACCGCCGTAACGTAAGGTTTTATTTTCATCGGTGTGGGTTTTGGTTTGTAATTATACGGAAATTCCCGATAAATTCATTCCGGCGCTTTTGCCTTTAACGGCTGAGCATACCTTATTTTTATATAGCTGTATTTTTTATAGGGATATATTGGGGGCCTTCAGGCTTCAGGATGCTTTCGTAATAGACTACTTCCTTCACCCTTACACTCTGAAACTCCTGATCGCGGAATTCGGCCAGCAGGCTCTTAAGGTTTGCAGCATTACTGAGATATTTAATCCTGCCAAGTGTAAGATGAGGTTTAAACTCCTGATCCCCGGTCATTATATATAAGGTATGGAGGAAACCTGATATTTTTTCATGTAACTGGATTAATGACTCATGATTTTCTATTCCTGCCCAAAGCACACGGGGGTTAATTAAACCGGGAAAGACACCCAGTCCGGCAACTGAGAAGTTAACGGCTTTGGTTTCTGCGGCAATCTGAGGCAGTCCATCAGCTATTTTCCTTATCAGTTCCTCTTCAGTATCTCCCAGGAATGCGAGCGTGAGATGCATTTTTCCGGTATCGGTCCATTTTATTTTTTCGCCGGCCAGTTTTTTTCTGATAACAGACAATGCTCTGAGAAGGTTTTCTTCAGGAATTATGTCGACGGCTATAAATGTGCGTTTCATCAGGCTCGGTGTGGATATCCGTGTAAAATCAGATTGCTTTTTTTGTTCTGGCATGAAATTAAAAATAAAAATTACTTGTTGTTGTTTTGTTATTCGAAATATCTTTTCTATATTTGCACCCGCTTTTGGAGCGAAAGTTGGTTGAAGGGTTAAGAGATAGTTTTCCGGCCGTAAGAAAGTTGGAGAAGAGTTGAAGGGGAAGGCCGGAAAAAATTATCTCGGTTATTTGGAAGGGAAACTAAGAAGTATTAAC
>JARKQN010000036.1 GCA_029974835.1 Bacteroidales bacterium | reverse complement strand
TGCCGTTACAGTCTCGATTACCGTGTAGGTGGTTGTTGTTGAAGGAGTAACGACAGGGTCAGCTACGCCGGAAGTGAAGCCGGGCGGGTCTGATGTCCATGCATATGTGCTGCCGCTGTTTGCATCTGAACCAATCCTTGTACCCTGACCCTCGAAAATAGTCCGGGCTGATCCGGCATTTGCCGGCGGGAGGGTATTTACTGTGACAACGGTGGTTGCAGATCCGGTACATCCTGATGCATCGGTAACAGTCAGTGAATAGGTGCCTGACATGTCAACTGAAGCTGTGTTTGATACAGTCACATTTTGATCCGTAGATGAAAACCCGTCGGGACCAGACCAAAGATATTCCGTCATTCCATCAGGACCTCCTGTTAATGTTAACGGTGTACCCTCACATACCGGGCTGTTATTCGAAGCTGTCGCCACAGGCGAAGCAGTTATGGTGATGGTGGCATACTCAGTACCGGCTACTCCGTAGCTGTCTGTTACAGTCAGTCGGATCTGATGCACCCCTGCTCCGAGACCGTAACCGGTAAGCATTGCATGAGTCAGGGTCAATGAAACCCCGTTAAGATCATCAATGCCATCATTATTAATATCCCAATCATAAGAAGCAATAATATCACCGCAGGCAGCATCGGGGTCATAGGAACTGCTGCCTGTCAGGCTAACTGAAGAGCCAGAGCATGTTTGATAGGGTCCTCCTGCCTCAGCTACCGGAGGAGTGTCAATAAAGACCGTAAAAGTGCAGATGTCTGTCGTTGAGCAGGAGTTTTGTGCAACAATTTCAACCTGAGTACTACCAATATTAAAAGAAGATCCGCTACCTGTACCGCTTCCGGTACCAGTGGTTGCGCCGCTAAAACTATAGGTCAGAGCAGGCTCGGGAGATCCTGTGACGCTCACTAATGAGGAGTAATCAACCACTGCCGAACAGAGACCCGCGTCAGCTGGCTGAATGATTGTGGCAGCCGGGCAGGACTCAAAAAATGGGGCAACCCCATCAACCGTGATGTAATCGGTTTTAGTCTCTTCACCTTCTCCTGCCTCATCAGTAACCTTAAGGGTAACTGTCACGGATCCTGCTGTTGAATAATATACTACATGAGGCCCCACGCCCGCTGCAGTTGCCGGTATGGCTCCATTCCCGAAATCCCAGCTGTAGGTTGCCTCACCTGAAATATTTTGCGTCAGATCTGTAAAGGTTACCATAGATCCGGCACACACTGTAGTCCTGTCCGCACTGAAATCTACAACTGGCTGCGCCAACAGACCCAGTGATGAAACAAGGAATAATCCGCACGGTACAATTACTTTTAAAAACCTTTTTCTGCAGTTTGCCCTGCAGCCCGGCACAATTCTTTTCATTTTTACTGCAATTTCACAGATTCCATATCAACCATTCAGAATCATACCCTGCATAAACTTTCCGAAGTCCTTGTAAGGCATGAAAAGAGAGAACCCCGAATATTACTCCGGTCTTATCGTCGCAACCCTTAACCAATTGCCTTTCTTGTTGTTACCAGGCCGGCTGATTGTGATTTTAATACGCCCTGCTCCCGTCAGTCACAGTGACAATCCCTTCCGGTTGAGCCGTAAAAAAGAGAACCCGGCTCGTGAACAGGGCCGGGCATATTATATTCACACAGTGCAAGATAATTAATCCGGGGCAAATAGCACCGGGCAATCCTTTCGGAATAAAAAATATGCTCAGCCGTCAAGAAAACAACTTTAAAATTAATAATAAAGAAACAGACAAAGAAACCCTATTTGACCAAAAGGGGTTCTCATTGGATAAAAAGAACCCTTTCTTCGACTAATCTGCAAGCTGTCATGAACATTTCATGCCTGTTGACAACTTTTTACTTTTTATTCAACACTCTTGCATTTTCAATTCCCGGTTACTAATTTTATCCTCACCTGGCACACCAATGTGCCTGTTATTATAAGGTGCTTTAAATCATAGTACTACAGTCATGACGAAAGGTCTCGTAACAAAGAAGGACAAAAAGAAAGAGCCTGTAAAGAGTCTGAAAGAGAAGCGTAAGGAGAAAAAGGAAAAAAGGAACGCAAAATAGGAGCCTGATTTCGTCTCTTTCACTGTTCCGCCGAAGCGGAAGTGTGAATCTCTGAATATGAGCTTCTGATCCGGTACGCCATCACTGGCTGTGGGTTTCTGATCCAGTATACCATTACCGGCGAAATCATGAATACTCGTGGTTGGTTAATGAATTGATCAGGCGCCTGGCTGGAAGATTCAGTGCGGACCATTTTTATTGTGTAACGGCACAATAATCGTCCTGATTTTAAGGTTGATTAAGTACATTTGTTTTAACTTAATGTCCCGGCCGAATTCTATTTTCAGAAACCCGATGAAAAAGAAGAACAATAAGTCACCGTTCCCATGGAACTCCGTGAGCGTTATTCTTTTCACTGCCGCAGTCCTTACAGCCATAATCATTACCTACTCCGAAGGTCAGAAGAAAAGACTGCTTCGCGATGCCGTCACTGAAATGGAGGCCATAGCCAACGTGAAAACAATACAGGTGTCTGACTGGAAAAAAGAGCATCTCAATGACACAACACTGATCCATGAGAATGTCACGCTGGTAGAGCA
>JARKQN010000088.1 GCA_029974835.1 Bacteroidales bacterium | reverse complement strand
TTTTTTTCCACTTTCTAAACGTACTGTTCCGGAGGAATTTGCAGCCAGATTGAACCATATAGTCCATACCTGCAATAACAAGTGACTCAAATAATCTAGTAAAATCAAATTATTTTTCCGAAACCTGTTTTTTTAAAACTTTTCGAGTGAAATTTGTTATATTGTTATAGGTATATATCAGCATTAAAACCCATGGTTATGAAACAGATATTTTATTTATTCGCAGTTTTGTCATTTATGGTTGCCTGTTCAGGTCCAAAAGGGATTGTAAAGATCGAACCGAACGGAAATGAAGCAGGGCAGGAAGATTCTGTCGAATACGAGTTGATTGTATTCGATATGGGATTCGAAACATGGTATGCGCTTCAGGATTCTCCGGCGAAATACCGTTCACAACAATATTACGAGAACTGGAATCACCAATATGTTTCGGCCTGGAATTATAATGCTACCCAGCCCCGAAAAAGATCATTCTTTCAGCCGATTTACGGGTACGAGCAGGGGGTGGATTATGGCTTTGAGCTGAACCATAAATTGTTTTATTATTTTCAGTATGTGGAACATGTTTTGAGAATAGAGATTATGCCAAACGGTCCCAGAGGTTTAATTTTTTAAGGAAACGAAGGAAGAAAATAGTTACTTTTGTTCAAAAATAGATTATTATGATAAGACGATATTTTTTTACAATAACTCTTTGTGTTGTTTCCTTCTGTGCCGTTTTGGCCCAATCGACGCAGAAGCCTCCCTTACATGGTAAACATTGGATGTCCATCACAGGAAAACCTTTAGCCGCCACAGCAGGAGCAATGATCTTTCAGCAGGGAGGCAACGCCGTCGACGCGGCTTGTGCCATGTTGGCCGCTACCTGTACCATGTGGGATGTACTGAGTTGGGGAGGAGAAACCCAGACATTGATTTATAATCCGAATAATGGTAAAGTTTTGGCAATAAACGCTTTGGGCGTAGCTCCCTCCGGTGCGACTGTTTCCTTTTTCAAGGACAGAGGATATGCTTTCCCTCCCGAATATGGCCCTCTGGCTGCTGTAACCCCGGGAACCCCGGGCGGATTATGCTATATGCTGGCGGAATACGGGACGCTGAGCCTGAAAGAAGTGCTGGCTCCGGCTATAGAGATGGCCAGAGGCTATCCAATGGATGCCCAAACGGCAAACAGTATAGAAAGAAACAAAGAGCGTATTAAAGAATGGCCGTATAGTCAAGCCGTTTTTTTGCCTCATGCAGGTGAGCAAAGAAAAACTCCGGCAGCCGGAGAGATCTTTGTACAGAAAGATCTTTTGAACACATTGGAAAAGATGGTGGAAGCGGAACAGCAGGCCATCCGGCAGGGCAACGACAGGAAAGAGTCAATCAAAGCGGCACAGGACCGTTTTTATAAAGGAGATATTGACGAGGAATTCGTACGTGGAAGCCGGGAACAAGGCGGATTGATCACGCTTGAAGATCTGGCAGGATGGAAACCGATAGAAGAAGCTCCGCTGCATATAACATACAAAGACATAGAGGTCTATAAGTTGCAGGAATGGACACA
>JARKQN010000017.1 GCA_029974835.1 Bacteroidales bacterium | reverse complement strand
GTTAATGTCATTTGACATTGCAAGGGTTTTATAAAAAATATTTTTAGCGTTCTTTGACATAATTGTTAATTATTTGCAGATACTGATTAACCACCGGTTTGGCAATGTTGGTTGTGTGATGGATAAAGTCAATGTCTTTATTATCTCTAACTAGTGTTTTAACTCTGTTAAAATCTTTGATATACCTATCCACAGCCGGTTGGGAATGGTTTGTTTCTCTTGCGATTACTGACGGGTCTTTCTTTTCTACTACGTACTTATAAATTATTATTCGTTTATGAGTTACAGTGGATCCCATGTCGTGAATGACACCGGCGTGAGGAAGCACCTTTTGTTTCTCTTTCTCATATTCAATACGGTTATTAGATATGTATGAAGCATCATTGACCAACAACAGACTTAAGTCTCTGGTTGAAAGGACAGCATCCTGTTTATACGCTTCTCTGATCATTCGTGCAATAACGTTTTTCCGTATGGTTTTAATTGAGGTCCCTTTTTCGAACATCTTGACATCATCATCATCTACCAGAGTTAAGATTACCGGCTGATACCGTCTGTTATCACTATCACCCCTGGTCCGTTTGTCAAGTGCGTTCCAGATGACCTGACCTGGTTTTAACCTTGATGATTCAGGGCAGGTTGAGTTAAACAGCCTGATCAGGGCATCAGCAATGTTTTCTCTTACAACAGGACCGAACATGCCACAGAACTCGCGTTCAAAGAATTTCACGATAGCAGGCTTAAGGAACCTGTCATGTGCAGAGCTGTACTTTTTTACCGGGAATGATTTGGGTATCATTTCTGCCTGATGGGTTAAATTGTCTGTCGACTTTTTTTTATCAAATCATCCAGTTCTTCCCTCCGATGGGGCACTGCATCGATTGTCAGATGCAGATCATAATACTCCTGCGTCAGAGTGGGTGAAAGCTTCACCAGGAATGCGATGGTCTTTATCTCATAGTTGTTCTTTGCCAGGCAAACCACCCGCTTGAACTTGTCAACGTAATTTGCAACTGCATCAACACTGTGATGCGTTGCCCGGGCAATCTCAGAGTATTCTTTCCCCAAGAGCCACTGCTTAACAATCAGGGCACGATGCGTAACAGACTTGCCCATGTCACGGATCGTCGAGCGAAGAGGAAGAACAATCCCCTCATCCTTAAATGCTTTGATGTCCCTGCATAGAGTCCGCTCCCCACAGTTGAGAAGCCGGTTGGCAATGTCCTCAATGGTAAGCAGTCCTCCCTGCTGGAAAGCTTCATTTACTATCCTCTCCAGCCGGTGCCGCCGCAGGCCCTGAACTCCCAGTTGTCTTTTTATCTGAAGATCTTCTTCTCCTGCGTCCAGGGTAAGTACCACTGAGATCATCTTGCATTCAGAAAGCTTTTTTTGTGCCCCATTCTCGACCGACACCACTTCAAAGAGAACCTGTCCGGGTTTCATTGCCCCGGAGTTATCAAAGAATGGCTGATAGGTCTCATAGACGGCGTTCAAAATGGCTTTGGCTTCGAACTGAGAGCAGTTCATGCCCTGAATGAGAGTGTTAACAAACTGGGTGTCCTGCTGCTTCTGCTTGAGGCGATCCCATTTCTGAAGAGATGAGTTGTTGATCATAGCCAGAATAAATATTAAATTTAAGCCACTGATTTGCGGGATTCCGCTTCGGCTACGCCTCCCCTTCATCCCGCAAATCTTAACAACAAACTTAACAATTATGTCAAAGAACTTTATTCCCCATTGCCAAATGGCACAAATATAGGCGGGTGGAATCATTTTGCTTCAGCTTCTCGGTATTGCGGAGGATTACCCTCTGAATGAGATGGGTTTTCATTCACCGGAGGCGATTCATCTGATTATTGAGGCTGAAAGAAGGGTATTTGCCGACAGGGCCGAATTTGTGGGCGATCCTGATTTTGTGAACGTACCTGTTAATCATCTGCTGGATAAAACCTATCTCCAAAAAAGAATGAAAGACTTTGTCAGTGGGAGCGCAACCCCATCATCTCAGGTCAGGCACGGTGACCCTTCTTTATATGAGAAAGAAGAAACGACGCACTATTCCGTGGTTGACAGATGGGGCAATGCTGTTGCTGCAACAACAACCCTTAACGGAAGCTTTGGAAATTCAATCGTAGTGGAAGGCGCAGGTTTCCTTCTTAACAATGAAATGGACGATTTTTCCTCAAAGCCGGGTTTCCCGAATATGTACGGGCTCGTCGGAGGCGAAGCAAATTCAATACAACCCGGAAAAAGAATGCTCAGCTCAATGACCCCGGCCATTATTACAAGGGAAAATTCACTTTTTATGGTTCTCGGATCGCCGGGAGGGTCGACGATTCCCACTTCTGTGTTCCAGGTGGTCATCAATGTACTTGATTATGGAATGGATATACGGCAGGCTGTCGAAGCCGGCAGATTCCATAATCAATGGCTGCCCGACCAGACCGATTTTGAGCTTGATCTTTTTGGAGAAGAGACTATTTCAAAACTTAAGGATATGGGCCACACAATTAAAGCAAGAGGCTCCCTCGGAAGGGTTAACGCATTGACAATCTGGTCTGATGGATTAATCCATTCAGGTGCTGATCCGAGAGGAAACAACTCGGCATGCGGTTATTGATCTGATTGTTGAGAATTTTTTACTAAATTGGGTGAAATTTTTTTTCTTTGAAAAAATAAATTAATACTTTTAACAGTTGAATTATAATAATTCAGCTGAGAGTATCAAATAAAACAGGAACCTAGTATTTGAGTATATTCAAATATCATTTCAGTTATGAAAAAACCTCTGATAATTACAGCAGTCATCCTGGTACTGATATTAATCTTTCCGGCTATTAGTTTCTTCCGATGGGCTTTCCAGGAGAAGAAAAAGATGGATATTATCGTTCTGGATAAGACCGTCCCTTCAATGGACAAAATCAATCACAAGTCCCTCATGTGGATTCTTACCAATGACAGAATTGTCAAAAGCAAAGGCGGAAGTTATTCATACAGGAACGATTACTATGGCTTCTACCCAACCAGGCCCCTGCGCGAGAAAGGATGGAAACAGAGAAATCTTCAGCTGGTTGAGATCATGAACATGGCTGACTCAGTCGATGCGTTATATTATGCCGATACTTACGGGGTTTACCAGAACGAATGGTACAGAGGTATTTCCAAGAGCCGGCGGTCAAGAAAGCTCTATGGCGGACTTAACAATACCGATTATCTCTATCTCGTTGAAATGCAGTTACGTAACAAGTTGTGCATTCTCGAGTACAATGCTTTTGATTATCCCACCGCTGATCTCGACCGTTTCAAAGTAAAAGAAAAGCTTGGCATTGAATTCGACGGCTGGACAGGCAAGTATTTCAGCTCCCTTGATACAGCAGCCAAGGATAATAAGGATTTCCCGATATGGATGACAGCAATGTACAGGAAACAGTACAATAAGCCGTGGACATTCAAAAAAAGCGGTGTTGTGCTTCTGAAAGGCATGGGAAACATCATAGTGCTTGAAGAAGGAACCCACCTTAAAAATGCAATGCCTGCCATCCTTACCGGCTCAGAATATTCTGAGAAATATGGTTTGCCCGAAATGGTTAGGTTTGGAGGCTGGTTCGATGTTATAGATCCCAAAGACAACATGGTCATATCCAAATACCATATTGAAACAACCCCTGAGGGAGATTCACTGCTTGACAATTTTAATCTTATCAATGAATTCCCCGCCGTGATTAACTGTGCAGCCAATAAACACAGCTATTACTTCTGCGGCGACTTTGCAACCAATAATGTCAGTTGGTGGACGGCCAGGCTGATAGGTGTAGCAGGCAGAAAAGGTATATCATACTCTTCCCAGGAATCTGACCCCAGGAGATTTTTCTGGCTCTATTACAAGCCCCTTATAAAGGGAATTTTCAACGAATATTATCAGGAGGTTAAGAAAAAATAAGGATAACGTTCTGAATATCCATATAAAGAAAGGAGGGTAGTCCTCCTTTCTTTTTTTAAGGAAGAGTCTTCTTTGCAAGAGCCTCATAGAGTACAACAGCAGGGTGCAATGCCTTCTTTCCTGTGCCTTCCTCAATATGATGCCTGCAGCTTGTGCCGGGGGCGGTTATTATAGTATTTTCCGAGCTGCCGCGCACAGCAGGAAATAAAACAAGCTCGCCTATACGGTTCGACAACTCATAATGCTCCTTCTCATACCCGAACGAGCCGGCCATGCCGCAACAACCTGATGGTATTTCCGAAACTTTGTAATTGACCGGAATTGAAAGGCTCTCAATCAGCGATGCAGAGGAAGCCACCGACTTCTGCTGGCAGTGTGTATGAACAAGTATTTCCCGGGATGCATCCGTAAACTGCTCCCGCCTGATCCTTCCCATTCTGAACTCATTCGCAATAAACTCATCAAAAAGATAACAATGCTTCGAAAGATTCCTTGCATCCTCCCTCAATCCCGGACTTGCAAGCTCCGGAAACTCATCCCTGAATCCTAGAATCGCCGAGGGCTCAACACCAATCAGAACAGAGTTCTCGTTTATCAGTTCCCTGTACAGCGTTATATTATAATCGATTATTTTCCTGGCTCTCCGTAATAATCCCTTCGAAATAAATGTACGTGCACTTGGTTTGTTGTCAGTATATTCCACCCTGTAATTCAATTCTGTAAGCAGTTGCACGGCCTTTATTCCGGTTTCAGTGTCATTCAGGTCTGTAAATTCATCTATGAAAAGATATACGGTTGCAACAGGATCGGCTGGATTAATGACCGGAAGGTTGTTTTTAAGCCATTTCCTGAGTGTGGTCCTATATAATAAAGGTATAGGTCTCTGGACAGCAAATTTAATGCTCCTTTTAATTAGCCCGGATAAGAAATCATTGCCTGCAAAGTAGTTAAAGACTGACGGTATAAGTGACCCTGCCTTGCTTATATACGGCATATACGCTACAAAAAGACTGCGCAGTGGGACACCATGTCTGTCGTACCAGTGCTGCAGAAATTCTGATTTTATTTTTGCAATATCCACATTTGAGGGGCATTCCGACTTGCATCCCTTACAGGAAAGGCAAAGATCAAGAATATCATAAATTTCCCTGTGATTCCAGGGATCAGAACCCTCTTTCCAGAAATATTCCCTGATTACATTGGCACGGGCCCTGGTTGTGTTTTTTTCATCTCCGGTTGCCATATAACTCGGACACATTACTCCGCCCGAAAGCACTGTCTTTCTGCAATCGGCCGAACCGTTGCAGTTTTCAGCTGCCCTCACAATACCGCCTGTGGAAGAGAAATCGTACCATGTTTCCAAATGAGGTGTTTCTTTACCAGGTATGTATCTCAGGTGGCTGTTCATCGGCTCGGTGAAGGTTATCTTGCCGGGGTTCAATATATTCAAGGGATCCCAGCATTTCTTGATCTGCCCGATCAGATTAAAATTATGCCCGCCCAGAATAATAGGTATAAATTCTCCGCGAAGTCTTCCGTCTCCATGCTCACCGCTCATCGATCCCCTGTATTTTTTCACCAGGTGTGCAGTTTCGAGCCCTATTGCCCTGAACATTTCAACATCTCCCGGGTCCTTGAGATTCAGTACAGGCCGAAGATGCAACTCGCCGGTTCCTATATGGGCATGGTAAACACAATCTTTCCCGAAACGGCCCATCATCTCTTCAAATTCCTTCATGTAGGAGGGGAGCAGTTCAACGTTTACCGCTGTATCCTCTACCAGCGAAACGGGTTTGGCATCTCCTTTCATATTCGAAAGAACTCCAAGCCCGGCCTTGCGCAGATTCCATACCCTTGGAATATCTTTGCCGCTTACCACGGGAAAATGATAACCGAATCCTGCCTTTTTCATATCTGAAATCATCTTCCCCGCATCTTCATCAAGCTCTGCCTGACTGTCGCGGACGAACTCCACAATAAGTATTGCCCCGGGGTCCCCTTCTATAAAGAACCTGTTTCTGCTCTGCCCGATATTACCCCTTGTAAGCTCCAGAATCCTGTTATCCATCATTTCAACGGCAGAAGGATTGTGTTTCAGGGCGATAAGATTTGCGAGAAAAGCCTCATTGCGCTCCTTCAGATGAACACAGACAAGCGCCTTGAAAGAAGGTGGAAGAGGAACAAGATTAAGACATATCTCTGTAATAACGGCAAGAGTGCCTTCGGAACCTGCCAGCAAATTACAGAAATTGAATTTATTTGCCGAATTCTCGGTAAATATCTCACTGTCAAGAAGAAGATCAATGGCATACCCTGTATTCCTTCTCGTGACTTTCCGGTCGGGATATTCACTCACAATTGTTTCCCTGTTTTTTTCGTCGCTGAGTATGTCCCTGATATTCCTGTATATCTGTCCCTCAAGCGTTTCAAGATCACATTTCCGGGCAAAAGTCTCCCTGTCAACCGGACCGAAAACCACCTCGCTGGCATCTGAGAGTAGAGCCTTCACTTCAATGGTGTGATCCCTTGTCGAACCGTAAACAAGTGAATGAAGTCCGCAGGCATTATTGCCCACCATGCCGCCTATATTGCACCTGTTCGCTGTGGACGTTTCAGGACCGAAAAAAAGACCGTATTTCCTTAGAAATATGTTAAGATGATCAAGAATCACACCCGGCTCTACTCTTACGGTTTTTCTTTCTGTGTCAATCTCAATAATTCTGTTCATGTATCTGGATACATCCAGAACTATCCCGTTGCCAACTACCTGCCCGGCCAGAGATGTGCCTCCGGCCCTCGGAATAACCCCGACTTTTTCTGCAGCTGCAAATTTCAGCACCTCTTTGATGTCGTCCTTGTTTTTTGGCCATACAACACAGAGCGGCGTCTCCTTGTATACAGATGCATCGGTCGAATAAATTACTCTGGTAACAGAATCATATTTCAGGTCACCCTGCAGTTTCTTCTTTAATTCTTCAATCCTTAGAAAAATATCCCGGTCCACTTCTTGATTTTTTAAACCATGAGGTCGCTAAAATAAAAAATGATTTTTGTAAACACAGAATGTTTCTAATAATTTTCACTGATTGTTAAAAAAACAAAAAGGTTCTGGGAAGGATGACCTTTTAAATTGTTTTATAGAATATTTTTTTTGTACATTTAGAAAAAAAATTATTATCATAAATAACTGATTAACAATGGAATTATTGGATATTATCAAAGCTAATGCCAGGAAACTTCAAAAAAGAATTGTATTACCGGAGGGATATGAGGAACGGACCCTCAAAGCTGCAGATATAAGCATATCTGAAAACCTGGCACAAATTATTCTTATCGGGAACCCTTCTGAGATAGAGGAAAAGGCAAAAAGCCTCGGACTTGGGAATCTGAAAAAGGCTGAGATCGTAAATCCTCTTTCTCACCCGAAAAAAGACCATTATGTAAATATGATGGTTGAGCTGAGAAAACACAAGGGGATGACTCCTGAAGAGGCATCAAGGCTTATTGAGGACCCTCTTTATCTCGGTGTTCTTATGATTAAAAACGGTGACGCCGACGGCGAGGTTTCAGGTGCTGACCATGCCACCGGGGATGTCCTCAGGCCTGCTTTCCATTATGTAAAGACAGCTCCCGGTATTTCAGTAGTCTCAGGTGCATTTATAATGATTCTGCCCGATAAAAGCTTCGGGGAAAACGGTATAATTATTTATGCCGATGGTGCCGTCCATCCTGATCCGACCGACAAAGAACTTGCAGAGATTGCTGTTGCAACAGCACACACCGCAAGGGCAATCTGCGGCTTTGAACCCAAAATTGCCATGCTGAGCTTCTCCACAAAAGGCAGCGCGGCACATCCCCTTGTCGATAAAGTCGTTAACGCTACAAGAATAGCAAAAGAAATGGCGCCTGACCTTATGATCGAGGGAGAACTCCAGGCAGATGCCGCCCTGATAGAATCAATCGGTCAGAAAAAGGCCCCGGGAAGCAAAATAGCCGGCAAGGCAAACGTACTGATCTTCCCCGACCTTAACTGCGGTAACATCGCCTATAAACTGACTCAAAGACTCGCGCATGCCGAAGCTATAGGCCCTATTCTTCAGGGAATGGCTGCACCGATAAATGACCTCTCAAGGGGTTGCTCGGTAAGCGACATTGTAAGCATGATAGCTATTACGGCAAACCAGGCCGGCGGACTCAAAAAGTAAATCATATAAAATAACTTCTGAAATCTGATTCTTAAAATGATTATTCTCGTTCTAAACTGCGGAAGCTCTTCAATAAAATACCAGGTATTTAATTTTTCAAACGGCAGCAATATGCTTGCAAAAGGCCTTCTGGAAAGAATAGGCCTGAGTGATGGTATTCTCACCCATAAGCCGACAGGCAGGGAACCCTATAAAATTGTTACTGATATACCTGATCATACAGTAGGAATAAATATGGTTATTGACGCACTTACCAGCCCGGAACACGGGGTTATTAAGAGCGTCAGTGAAATAACTGCAGTGGGGCACAGGGTAGTACAGGGGGGTGAGAAATTCCAGAAAAGCGTCCTTATCGATGAAAACGTTAAGAAAGCAATAGAAATTTATTGCGAACTGGCTCCGCTTCATAATCCTGCAAACCTTAAAGGTATCCTTTCGGTCGAAAAACTTATTCCCGGAATCCCTCAGGTGGCCGTCTTCGATACATCATTCCACCAGACCATGCCCGACCATGCCTTCATTTATGCTATACCCTATGAATTTTATGAAAAATACAGGATCAGAAAATACGGATATCACGGAACAAGCCACAAGTTCGTTGCTCACAAGGCGGCAAATCTTCTCAACCGTAACATCAAAGACCTGAAAATGATTACGTGTCACCTGGGAAATGGGTCATCCATGGCCGCTGTAAGAAACGGAATCTCGGTTGATACATCCATGGGATTCACCCCGGTGGACGGTCTGATAATGGGAACCCGGACAGGAGACATTGACGCGGGTGTGCTTCTCTATCTTGCCGACAAGGAGCATCTTAACCTGGCAGGTATAAATAACCTTATTAACAAGCAGAGCGGTGTGGCGGGCATTTCAGGCATCTCTTCCGATATGAGAGACCTTGAGATTGCATCCGCAGAAGGCAATCCGCGGGCAATACTTGCTCTTAAAATGTTTGCTTACAGGGTGAAGAAATATATCGGAGCCTACACCGCCGCCATGAACGGGCTCGATGTTCTGATTTTTACCGGCGGCATTGGAGAAAATGATTTCAACATGCGTAAACTAATCTGCTCTGACCTTGAATCTCTTGGCATTATCTTCGACCAGGATGTTAATCATAACGTCAAGGGAAAGGATATAATCATTTCCAAACCTGAATCCAGGGTGACTGTAATGGTTGTTACTACCGACGAGGAATTTGTAATAGCCTCTGATACAAAGAGTATTGTTGAGTCATTGAAATAAAAACTTATGCTTAGAAAGCTCGAGGACCTAAAAACTATTGTGGCCAATGAACCGGTAAAGAAACTGGTTCTGGCTCCGGCTCATGATCAGGATTCCCTCGGAGCTGTAATTAAGGCGGCTTCCGACGGAGTCGTTACACCTGTCCTTATCGGCGACACTGACGGGATCAGGCAGATCGCCGAAGAAAACGGCTTTGACATTTCCGGACTGAATATTATCCATGAACCGGGTATCGAAGCTTCTGTTGAGCTGGCAGTTAAAATGGTCAGCCGCCGCGAAGCCGAAATCCTGATGAAAGGGAAGGTCGGAACCTCAACTCTTCTTAAATGTGTTCTTAATAAGGAATGGGGGCTCAGAACTGGCAAACTATTATCTCATTTTGCCCTGTTCGAAGTCGAAACATATCATAAGCTTATTGCAGTTACTGATGTTGCCATGAACATTGCACCTAACCTGCAGGAAAAGATTGCAATTATCAATAATTCGATCAGCTGTATGCATAGACTAGGCATTATGAACCCCAAGGTTGCAGTGCTGGGAGCCGTCGAAATGGTAAATGAAAGTATGGAAGCCACACTCGATGCCGCTCTGCTGTCAAAAATGAACCAGCGCGACCAGATAAAGGGCTGCATAATCGACGGACCTCTTGCATTTGATAATGCTGTAAGTATCGTAAGTGCAAAACACAAAGGAATAAAAAGCGAAGTGGCCGGAGATACAGATCTTCTGCTTATGCCGGATATCGAGGTCGGTAATGTGCTCTACAAGTCTCTCGTCTTTTTTGCAAAAGCCAAAGTCGCCTCGGTTATACTGGGGGCAGCCGCCCCAATAGTGCTGACATCCAGGTCCGACTCTGAACAGGCAAAATACGACAGCATTCTCCTTGCATCAGCCGCAAGTAAAAAATAATAAAATGATAACCCGACTTACACAGCTGGCCGAATTTGTAAAATCATCCGGCAGGCGATACAGAATCGCCATCGCCTGGGCACAGGATTCGAACAGCATAGGAGCGGTATACAAGGGAGTGTGCGAAGGTTTTCTCGAAGCTGCCCTGATAGGCAGAAAACCTGAAATCATAAAAGTTTGCGAAAAAGAAAATATCGATTATTCCGGGCTGAATATTATTGAATCTGCCACAGATTACGAGGCTTGCCGGAAAGCCGTAGATATGACAAGGTCGGGCGATGCTGATATTGTAATGAAAGGCCTTGTGGGTACCGACAGGTTCCTTAAGGCTGTTATGGATAAGGAATCAGGCCTGATGGAACCGGGGGCAATTCTCTCATACGTTTGCGCCATCGATGTCCCTGCATATAAGAAACTTCTATTCATTACCGACCCGGCAGTTATTCCTTTTCCCGACCTGGATCAGAAAATTGCAATGACCAGGTATGCCATAGATATGGCCCGCCGTTTCGGAATCAGCAAACCCAGAATAGCCCTCATTGGCGCAACGGAAAAGATAAGCAGGCACTTTCAAAGCTCACTCGATTATTCCGTAATGTGCAAGATGGCGGAAAGAGGCCAGTTACCTGATTGCATAATGGACGGACCTGTTGATATTTTCCTCGCCTGCGATCCGAAAAGTCCCGAAATAAAAGGCGTCAGAACAGTACTCGAAGGTGATGCAGATATCCTGGTCTTTCCTTCGATCGAGTCATGCAACCCTTTTTATAAGGGACTGATGCTATTCGCAGGTGCAGAACTGGCCGGACTCATCTGCGGTACAGTAAAACCCGTCGTCCTTATGTCGAGAAACGAAAGCCTTCTTTCAAAATATTACTGTATGGCTCTTGCATGCATGATGACAAAGGGCAGCAAAAATTAAATTCAGCTGAAATGAAAAAATCATTCATTTTAGTAATTAATCCGGGCTCCACTTCAACAAAACTTGCAGTCTTCAACGGCCTCGATATGGTCTTTGAAAAGACCATCAGGCATTCTTCCGATGAACTCAGAGGCTTTTCCAGGATAACCGATCAGTTCCACTTTAGGAAAAACATGATAATGGATGAGATTCGAAAGAATAATATTGATCTCCAGGCTGTTGCCGCTGTCGTTGGAAGGGGTGGACTGGTAAAACCCATTGAATCGGGCCTGTACAGGGTGAATGAAAAAATGAAAAATGACCTTATAAACAACCCCATGGGAGAACATGCAAGCAACCTGGGAGCGCTTATTGCCGATGATATTGCTGCAGAAATCCCCGGAACACCGGCTTTTATCGTCGATCCTGTGGTGGTCGATGAACTGCAGCCCGTGGCAAGGATATCCGGACATCCGCTTATCCCCAGGATGTCCATTTTTCATGCACTCAACCAGAAGGCCATTGCCAGGATATTTGCCTCGGATAGAGGCAGGAAATATGAGGAGATGAACCTTATTGTGGCTCATATGGGCGGCGGTGTTAGTGTAGGTGCTCACCGGCAGGGAAAAGTAATAGATGTAAATAATGCCCTCGGCGGTGATGGTCCGTTCTCTCCCGAACGATCAGGGGGCCTTCCTTCAAACCAGCTCGTTGAACTCTGTTTCAGCGGATTTTATACTGCGGAGGAGGTTAAGGGGATGCTGGTGGGCCGTGGCGGAATGGTGGCTTACCTTGGAACAAATGACTTCAGGGAGATCAGCCGCAGGGCAGAAGAGGGAGACGAGAAAGCTTCCCTTATTGCCGAAGCTGCAGCCTATCAGATATCAAAGGAAATTGCAGCCATGGCCGCAGTCCTCTCCGGCAATGTCGATGCCATTATTCTTACGGGTGGTCTCGCATACCAGGAAAAATTTATCGAAAAGATCAGGGCCAGGGTAAAATTCATTGCCGAGGTGGCCGTCTATCCCGGAGAGGATGAGATGAAAGCCCTGGCTTATAATACCTTTTTGGCGCTTTCAGGCCAGATTGAGATCAAGGATTATAATTAAGACAAACCACACTCACGGAGTGGATGTTGAAAGAGGCAGTATTTTACCGTTATAATATTTTTTTCCGTTTACTGCAAACCATGAAATGAAATCCGCTATTGTTTCTGTATTAAGGTTAGCACGGTAACCCGGAAAGGCTTGTCTGAACATTTCAGTATCAACGCTTCCCGGAGCAAGACAGTTAACAGATATTTTCCTCTCTTCCAGTTCCACGGCAAGGCATTCGGTAAGGCATGCCAGTGCTGCCTTGGAAGCACTGTAAAATGACAGGCCGCGAAATTTCTGAGCCCCCTGAAATCCCCCCATGCTCGAAATATTTATAATATGTGAACCCTGACGCATTAACGGAAGAAGCTCCCTGATCAGAACGGCAGGAACAATGAAGTTGATCTCTGTCATTTGCCTGGCATCATCCATGGAAATTTTGTCAAAATCACCCGTAATTAATACCCCGGCATTGTTTATCAGAACATCCAGCCCGGTAAAGATATCCGAAACCATTTTAAGCAATACCCCATCGTCGTTTCTCAAACCTGAGAGGTCAAAACAGAGAGGTATGATTTTGCCCGGGGCAGCTTCTCCTGCTGCCTTTTTAAGAGCTATACTGTCTCTGCCGATGATCAGTATCCGGTTAACGTCTGACCTGGAAAGGGCAATGGCCGTGGCCAGACCAATTCCCTTTGTGCCACCTGTAATAAGTATATTCATATTAGTTAATTTTGATCGGAACTGACTTATTTTTTGCTTTATTTGTACCGTTCATACCTCAAAGATACATTTTGTTGTCATGATAAATTCAGGCAGAAAAAATATTGCCCCTTGTTCAGGAATCCTCATTGCTGCCCTTCTTTTTACTGCATCTTTAACTTTAAATGCCCAGAAGGAGAGGAGCGGGAGAGAGGAACCTCCTCCTTTGACGGAAAGGATTTTTTTTGGCGGAAGCTTTGCCCTCCAGATAGGATCATTCACGGACATTGAGATTGCTCCTGTCGCCGGCCTTTGGGTACTTCCGAGGGTGGCAGTAGCGGCAGGACCAAGTTACAGGTTTTATAAGTTTATGGGAACCAAAACGGATATCCTTGGTATTCGTACATATTCTCAGCTGGTGCTGCTGAGAGATATCGACAAATATATTCCTCTCGGAGTCCATTCGAGCATTTTCTTTCATCTTGAGGATGAATTATTATCGCTCGAAACAGATTTCTGGAAGATTCCGTCAACTGAACCCAGGCCCCGGCGCTTTTATGTTAACACTCCTCTTGCCGGCGCCGGAATAAGCCAGCAGATAGGAAGGCGGTCATCAATTAACTTTATGGTTCTCTGGGCTCTCCATGATTCAGGATATCCTCTTTACAGCAATCCTGAAATAAGAGTCAGTTTTATTTTCTGATCTTTGCTGTCATTTTAGACCTGCAGTTCTTCACCTTCCGACTTTGCAATAATTACAGCCGCGCAGGTGTCTCCATATACATTTACGGCAGTTCTGAACATGTCAAGTATCCTGTCTACAGCAAGTACCAAACCAATACCCTCAAGGGGAAGACCGACGGCCTTCAGCACCACAGCCATCATAATCAGTCCCGCCATCGGAATTCCTGCCGATCCTATTGCCGCAAGAAGAGCAGTAAATATCACAACAATCTGCTGACCGAAGGTAAGGTCAACACCATATGCCTGAGCAATAAACATTACAGCAACACACTCGTACAGGGCTGTTCCGTTCATATTGATTGTGGCACCGAGAGGCAGGGTAAAACTTGCAATTTTGGTTGATACTCCGTCTTTATCCTGAACTGCTTCCATTGTAAGAGGAAGTGTTGCACTTGATGAAGATGTGGAGAAAGCAGTGAGCAGTGGTGTAAGCATATTCCTGAAATGCCTGAAAGGTCTGGCTCTTCCCAGTATCTTCACTGCAAGCGGAAGAGTAATAAATGCATGAAAAAAAAGACCCGCCAGCACGGTAAGAAAATAAAGTCCTAGCCTGCTGATGACTTCACCGACATCATTGCCGGCAAGCACCTGCTGGGATATTACCTTTGCCGTAATGCTGAATATGCCAATAGGCGTGAATTTTATAATGAATAGTGTAATTTTCATAATTACATCAAGAACAGATTGAATAATATCTGTCAGCAATACTCTTGGTTTTTCATTGATACGGGTGAGGAAGAAACCGAAAAGCACCGCAAAAAATATTATGGCAAGCATCTGACCCTGGACAAGCGCTTCAAAAATATTGGATGGAATAATCTTTATAAGAGTCTGTCCGAAATTGTCCGTTGCTGCAGAAATATTCTCAACATCTACCGTAAAACCCAGTTCAGCGCCTGTTCCCGGCTTAATAACGGAAACAAAAAAGAACCCTGTTACAATGGCAACCAGAGTTGATATAACATAAAAACCAAGTGTTTTAAGACCCAGACGACCTAGGTTTGAACTTCCTCCCACACTTGCAACGCCTGAAGAGATAGAAAAAAGAATAAGAGGCACTATTATCATATTCAGAGCTCTCAGAAAGAGATCACCAGCCCAGTTGGTATAGATTGTTGCAGACGGAAACCAATAGCCGAAGAAGCCGCCTGCAATAAGTGCGATAAGAATCTGGTAATGGAGTGGGAGAGATAATCTGATTTTAGCCATACAAAGATTTTTTTTTAAAGAAATAAAAAGTAATTGATAAAAAGA
Organism: Bacteroidales bacterium; assembly: GCA_029974835.1. Classification (GTDB taxonomy): domain Bacteria; phylum Bacteroidota; class Bacteroidia; order Bacteroidales; family VadinHA17; genus LD21. The sequence continues at coordinate 3,553 of JARKQN010000017.1, read as the reverse complement.
GCGGATTTCACGGAATGATTTAAAAAAACGAATCAGTTTTTCATAAATGATGAACTGAAGGTTGTAATTCTTCTCAATTTACACCTGTAAACCCACCGGCATATACTGTAATTTACACCTGTAATCACATTAAATATCTATAACGATTTACATATGTAAAAATGAATTTCTGCTTAAAGGCAAATAATTATTATATATTCTATATCAGCATTTTATAATATACATTTATAGTAATAAATAACGAATATTTTTCGAACCCCAGATATTGTGACCGATTAAAGTTTAGATATATTTAATATATAACTTATTATCAGCTTATTAAAGTATCTAAATTAAACCTATGATTAATATAATTGTATTTCATACATTGCTGTATAGTAATTACTTAATGATATATTGTGATCACTGTTACTTATGGTCTCCGAACTATGATTTACACTTGTAATATTACATAATTTACACATGTAATTGCTTTATTTATTACATTTGTAATGCCAATGCTTTTGCTATGAGAGAACGAATACTCGAGTTTCTGAACAGCCAGAATAAAACTTCATCCCAGTTCGCTGAGGAAATCGGGGTTGAACCTTCCGGTATTTCACATATAATATCCGGCAGAAATAAACCGAGTCTTGACTTCGTATTAAAAATGCTCGGCAGATATCCCTTTATTTCCTCCGACTGGCTTCTGTTCGGAAGAGGAAATATGTTCAGCCGGCCTGCTGAACCTTCACTATTTGATACCGAAAAGGATGAAAGCAGGTCTCAGGCTTCAGAGATATCCGGCCCGGTTGTAAAGCCTTTAAATAATTTACCTCGTGATATCAAACCCAATGACAACGATATAAAAATATCTGAAGATTCATCGCAATCTTCCTCAAAATCACGACTCAAAAGAATTATCTGGTTTTACGAAGACGGAAGTTTTACCGAATTCTTTCCAAGAAGCAGCTGATAAGATTTTTTTTCAAACCTGCCATTAATTATCTTTGCCATATACTCATCTGGCAAATGGCAAAAAGATCCGAAGATTTCAGGGTTGTTAACATAAAGTATTTAAACGAATTACATTTTATACTGGAACTGGAGGGAACCAAACCTCTGCCTGAAATAAAGCCCGGACAGTTTGCCCAGATAAGAATAGACAACAGTAAAAACACATTTCTCAGAAGGCCCTTCTCAATTCATGATGTTGATTATGCCGGAAACAGATTAAAATTTCTTATCCGTGCGATAGGAGATGGAACCAGAACTCTCGGAACCATTGCAGAAAACCGGATGGTGAACCTTATTTACCCTCTCGGCAATAGTTTCAGCCTGCCCTTACCCCGGGAGAAAGTACTTTTGGTTGGCGGGGGATGCGGAATAGCGCCTTTGCTGTACCTGGCAAAATTCATGAACCGCAGCGGTGTAGTTCCTGATATCCTTCTTGGCTTCAGAAACAGTAAGAGCATTATGGAATCCGATGAATACAGCAAAACAGGCAGGTTATTCATTATTACCGAAGATGGTTCTGAAGGCGAGAAGGGACTGGTGACCGGACATACAATTATGAAAGATCTGGGTGCCTATGGCAGGGTCTTCTGCTGCGGACCTGAACCAATGATGAAAGCAGTTGCTGAACTGGCAAAAGCATCAGGCACTGAATGCGAGGTTTCTCTCGAAAATATGATGGCCTGCGGAATAGGCGTATGCCTCTGTTGCGTTGTGAAAAGCAGCCGTGGTAACGTTTGTACCTGTACCGACGGGCCGGTATTCAATATAAAGGATCTTCAATGGTAAACCTTGAATTTAAAATCGGATCCCTCAGATTTAAGAATCCTGTCTTAACTGCCTCTGGTACATGCGGGTATGGATATGAACTTGAAGACTTTATAAATCCTGACGAGCTGGGCGGTATAATAGTAAAGGGAACAACTCCAGAACCGCGCGAAGGAAATCCCTATCCCCGTATGGCTGAAACACCCTCGGGAATGCTGAACTCGGTCGGGCTTCAGAACAAAGGCATAGAATACTTTGAAAAAATTATATACCCAAGGATTTCCGGCTTCAATACTAATGTAATAGTCAATATAAACGGCAATACGATAGAGGATTACGTCACTCTTGCGGAACGTATAGGCAGCCTCGACAAAATACCCGCCGTGGAACTTAATATCTCCTGTCCGAATGTCAAAAAGGGAGGCATGCTTTTCGGTACAAACCCGGTATCGGCAAGGGAGGTTATAAGAGAAGTCAGAAAAGCATATAACCGGGTTCTGATCGTAAAACTATCTCCAAATGTAACCTCAATTGAGGAATTTGCAAGAATTGCAGAGGAGGAGGGAGCTGATTCGGTGTCTCTTATAAATACTCTTCTGGGCATGGCTGTTGATATTAATACGCGTAAACCTGCCCTGCCGGGCTTCACGGGAGGTCTTTCCGGCCCTGCTGTCAAACCGGTTGCACTGAGAATGGTTTGGCAGGCGGCACGGGCGGTCAAGATACCGGTTATCGGCATAGGGGGCATCATGACGGCCACCGATGCACTCGAGTTTATTATGGCAGGTGCCTCGGCTGTTCAGGTAGGAACAGCTATCTTTATTGATCCCGAATCACCGGTTAAAATTATTGCAGGGATAAAAAGTTATCTCGAAAATAAAGGTATCCGGAACTATTCCGACCTGATTGGCTGCATAAACTCCTGACTGTTATTTTTATAATTCTATGACTAATAATCAAATAGAGTGTAGAAATCTTTCTGAAAATATTTTTTTTTCCTCAATTAACCGGAAATTTGACTTTCTGATTTTAAATTTATAAATTTCAGGCAGTTTTTTTAAAATTTATTAACCTAATCTAATTTTACCAGGATATGACAGATACATTGCAAATTGACAATCTCGACAGAAAGATCCTTGATATAATCACCAAAAATGCAAGGATACCATACCTTGAAGTGGCAAGAGAATGCGGTGTGTCAGGCGCAGCCATACACCAGAGAGTACAACGTCTGATCAGAATAGGAGTTATCAAAGGCTCTGAATTTAAAGTGGACCCGGTAATGGTCGGATTCAGAACATGTGCATATATAGGAGTTTTCCTCGACCATCCGGGAAAATACAAGGAAGTAATAAAAAAATTCAAAGATATCCCGGAAATAATTGAATGTCACTATACTACAGGCAACTATTCTCTTTTTACCAAAGTCTATACAAGAGACAATGAACACCTGAAGTCTATACTGACCGAGAAAATTCAGACAATCCCCGGAGTTACGCGGACCGAAACTCTAATCTCTCTTGAAGAATCAATCAACAGGCAGATTCCGGTTCTTTCAAAATAAGATTAAATCATAATATTCCGGGTACATCAGTTATTCCCTGATATCTCGGAATATCAGGCATATATTTATTATATGTCTGCCCGGACTCCCGGACTTCTTTTACTGAAAACAGAATTTCTGAGGTGGTGAATGCATGCGAGTTTGTGATCCAGCTGGGATTCGAACCCAGGACCCCATCCTTAAAAGGGATGTGCTCTACCTGCTGAGCTACTGGATCGCCTTTTTTTT
>JARKQN010000103.1 GCA_029974835.1 Bacteroidales bacterium | reverse complement strand
ATACCGAACAGCATCGTAAAAAGGTGAGTCCTCGTTTTGAACGACTTGTAATAGTAATCACTCTCATGCTTCCTTATCAACCCTTGTATGTCAACTTTATCCACCAAATTCATTATCTGTTTGAAAATCGGCTGTCCGACTCATTTTATTTCCGTAATTTTACACATGTTGTACTTAGTTTTCGCAAAAACCAATTTACAACATTGGGGGAAACCTTTGGGGAGTACCCCTCTTTTTTTTATTTTAGTCGGACACTAGTGATAACAAATACTATTCGCAAAAAACCAAAAAAATTATCTGTTAAAGTATTTTATCAGTTGTTTCAATAGATCTGATTGTTACCTTTAGCTTAAATTAAAACAATATAATTATATGTTTTCACCGGAGATTTATGTATCACGAAGAAAAAAACTGAAGAGTCTGATTCATTCGGGAATAGGGCTGTTCATAGGGAATGTTGATTCACCTATGAATTACCCTGCCAATCCGTATCATTTCAGGCAGGACAGTGATTTTCTCTATTTTTTCGGGCTCGACCTGCCTGGTTTTACCGGCATGATTGATTTTGACAGCGGTGAAGAATGGATTTTCGGGGATGATTATGGTCTTGGGGATATAATCTGGATGGGTCCGCAGCCTTCTGTAAGTGAACTGGCGCTGAAAAGCGGGATCAACAAAACAGCGCCTGTTGCAAAAGCTGCGGAAATGGTAAGCGAGGCTCTCAGGCTTAAGAGACAGGTACATTTTCTTCCGCCTTACAGGGCCGAAACAAAAATGACTCTGGGTACACTCCTCAGGGAGAATCCGTGCCAGATGAAAACGCTGGCTTCCACCGACCTTATTAAGGCTGTGGTATCACTCAGGTCGATAAAGCAGCAGGAGGAAATTGAGGAAATTGAAAAGGCTGTAAATATTGCTTACGAAATGCATACGACAGCCATGAAAATGTGCAAACCCGGAGTAAAGGAGCAGGAGATTTTCGGGGTGATTGAAGGGATAGCATGGTCGAAAGGCGCCGGCCCTTCTTTTCCCGTCATCCTGAGCGTCGACGGTCAAACCCTGCATAACCATTCACACCATAATATTCTTAGGACAGGCAGGATGATGGTTACGGATGCCGGCGCCGAATCAGCTTTGCATTATGCATCCGACATCACCAGGACGACACCTGTAGGTGGAAGATTCGACGACAGGCAGAGAGCTGTTTATGAGATTGTACTCAGGGCTAACGAAACAGCCATCGAAGTGGCCGCACCGGGTAAAATGAACAGGGATATCCACATGCTTGCCTGCAAAGTGATTGCCGAAGGGATGAAGGACCTTGGCATTATGAAGGGAAATATTGATGAGGCTGTAAAGGCCGGGGCACATGCACTGTTCATGCCTCACGGACTCGGTCACATGCTGGGACTCGATGTACATGATATGGAGGGACTGGGTGAGAATTTTGTCGGGTACAACGAAAAAGTGAAAAGAAGCGAACAGTTCGGGACAGCCTTCCTGCGTTTTGCTCTTGAATGCAGGCCGGGGCATGTATTTACCATAGAACCGGGCTGC
>JARKQN010000066.1 GCA_029974835.1 Bacteroidales bacterium | reverse complement strand
AGGCATTTAGACCATAGGCCGGTACCGAAATTATGCCGAAAAGCTGCGATATCGTTAGGAATCCCATCGGTGTAAAAACGGTCTTCACCTATATGGTTGATGATAAAGAAATCATCGTTGAAGTAAACAAAACGATCAGCCAGGTCAGGGATTTTATGAAGATATATCTCTATAAGTGAAGAGTTGAATACGGGTAAAAACTTGGAGGGGATATAATCACTGTGATTTACCAGGGCAAGTTTGGGGTGATCGGGATTGAGCCATTCCGGCTTCTGGCCGCAGGTGACGAAATGTATTTTTCTAACCCATGGGGCGAATTCCTCTACACCCCTGAACCAATATTTCAGAAAGCCGTAGTCGCGGAAACGGGCCTCAGAGACCTCATTCTTTGAGTTGTCGATCTTACCCGAATACTTGGTAAAATCCGCTTTCCATTTCGGGTCGTCCATATCAACCCAGGTGATCACAAAATCGATATCCATTGCTGTTATACGGAGTTAATATTTCACTAAAGTTAGACATTTTCTGTGCTCGGCAAAATGAGTAAACTCGTTCTGCTCTTGCTTAACGAAAATGTTGCTTCTTTACGGCAGGGTGGATATTGCCTGCTCTAAACGACGGAGTGTTTCTTCTTTACCGATCACTTCGGTAATTTCGAACATATGCGGCCCTTTTCCTGCACCTACGATGGCCAGTCGGAATGCATTCATAACGTTTCCGGTATGTAATTGGTTCTGTTGGATCCAGTTCATCACCGTTTCCTCCTGATTTTTGGCAGAGAAGTCATCTGTTCTGGTCAGCAATGCTGCTAATTGCCTCATCTGCGCAGGAGTCTCTTCTTTCCAGCGTTTTTTCACCGTTTTTTCATCATACCCGGTGGGTGCCACGAAGAAAAAGTATGATTGGTCCCATAGCTCACCGATAAAATGAATGCGTTCTTTTACCAGCCTAACCGCCTTTACCACCATGTCAGTGGAGACTGAAATCCCCTTTTCTCCTAAGACCGGCATAAACAGTTTTGCCAGATCGCTGTCTGACATTCTGAGGATATACTGATGGTTGTACCATTTGGCTTTTTCTACATCGAACTTAGCGCCGCTTTTACTGCATCTCTCGAAAGAGAATGCCTGCACCAGCTCATTGAGGGAAAAGATCTCCTGCTCCGTACCCGGATTCCATCCCAGAAAAGCAAGGAAATTGATGACCGCTT
>JARKQN010000043.1 GCA_029974835.1 Bacteroidales bacterium | reverse complement strand
GTGCGAAAAATATTTGAACCGCTGGTCTGCCACTGTTCCGAATCCTTTGATCTTAGTGCATAAGGCACCGACCACAGCTTCGCAGAGCCCATTACCTTGTAATCCGAAGGGTTGGCTATTTTTGTACCGACAAACAGGTTTGCGGCCGACCAGTCGATGTCGCTGAATGTGGTAGCGGAACCCTGTACTTTTATGGCAGTTGGGCTGCCCAGCACCACGGTGAACATACCGAAAGAGTTTGTTTGGACATTTAAATGTTCTTCCTCCCAGATGTATACCCCTCCCGAACCGCTGTAGAAGCCGGTGGTGTCGGAGAGCACTGAAAGCTTCACCTTTAGAGTAGAATTTATTATCGGGTTGCCGGTTGCCCCGTCGCGGGCGATGGCCTGGTAGTTAAATCCCTGCGGGATCTGGCTCAGAGCGCAGAGCGCAGGGCTCAGGGAAAGAATAACCGAAAGAATTAACCTTGTTTTCATTGTATTAGGTTTATGATTATAGTATATGTGATTATTTCTGCGGGATTTGGCTCAGACCGAAGGTGCTGACCGACGAAGGAGTGTCAGTAGCGCACGAAGCGAAGCGGAGTCCCGCGAAGCGGGATAGCGCAGGGCTCAGGGAAAGAATAACCGAAAGAATTAACCTTGTTTTCATTGTATTAGGTTTATGATTATAGTATATGTGATTATTTCTGCGGGGTTTGGCTCAGACCGAAGGTGCTGACCGACGAAGGAGTGTCAGTAGCGCACGAAGCGAAGCGGAGTCCCGCGAAGCGGGAGAGCGCAGGGCTCAGGGCAAGAATGGAAGCGAGAAAAAATCTTGATTTCATGGCAGAAGGCTTTAAGTGATTTCTTATATTGAATTATGTTTTTGCGGGATCTGGCTCAGGCCGAAGGTGCTGACTGACGAAGTAGCGTCAGTAGCGCACGAAGCGAAGCTGAGTCCCGAGAATCGGGAGAGCGCACGAAGCGAAGCTGAGTCCCGCGAAGCGGGAGAGCTCAGGGTAAGAATAGCTGAAAGAATAAGCCTTGTTTTCATGGTTTTTGGTTTTACTTTATCTTAAATTATGTTTTTCCTTTTTTGCCATCTTGTTTGCCACCTGTAGTCTCCGATATTTCTGCCCCCTGTAGTCCCCCATATGGTGGACTTTTTTGATCTGCGGGTTAAATTCTTATTTTTTTCAGGCTGAATGGCTATGGAGATCGTGTTATGAGAAATCCGTTGACAGGCAACCTGGGGTTAAATAATAAACTGTAATTAAATCAGATTACAAAGTAGGAATAAAACAAATACCAGTCAAATATTTTTGACGAATGGCTTTTTGTGGGTGTTAAGAGGCAGAATTCGTGTAGTTAATTATTTTTTTTCCTGGGGCGAGGGGACGGGTATGGAAGCTCATGGTGCAGGGCGCAGAGCTCAGAAAGAGAAGATACAAGATACAAGAAAGATCAAAGAACGAGGACCAGGAACCTAATCCGCGAAGATCAACGTTCGAAGATCCGCGTCATCTGTGTGCCATAAATCCGGAATAATTGCCCTCGCCTGCCTGACTGCTTTGCGGCTACAGGTTAGTCAGTAACTGTGAATATTGTAAAGAGAGGAAGCAAATAGCAAAATCACTGAATACTGAATACTGCTTACTGTATACCTTCTTCACTTCCCGGCTACTACCGACTTCAGCTCCTCGATCATCATTTCCAGTCTTTCAATCTTATTATTCTGGATATCTATCTGTTTCTGCTGGTCTTCAATTATCTGCTGCTGTTTCTGGACCGACTTAACAAGTAATGGAGTAAGTTTGGAATAATCAACCATCCATAGTTCCTCCGGCTTTTCAGGTTTATAAACAGCTGCCGGATAGATATCATACAGCTGCTGAGCTAGAAATCCTGTCTGAGTAATACCTGTGTCCTCGCCAACGAAGTTAAAGTCATAAACACCAATGCCCATAAGGTCTTCAAGGCTTTCAGCCGTAGGCCTGATGTTCTGTTTCACCCTTTTATCGCTTGTGGTGTTGTAAGCAACACCGCTGGTTGATGAATGGGTTATTGATCCTATTGTTGTTGAACTGCCATAATAACCTTTTTCAAATCTTATGAAAATTGCTCCGGTGCTTGAAGCATTTCCTGCAATTACCCTGAATCCGTGAGAAGTATTTGTATTGCCATTATTGGCAAAGCTTGAAACAAAACCGTTTGTGATTGTCTGCTGAAGATCCAGCTTATGCCCGGGAGTGATTGTTCCCAGTCCTATCCTCCCTGAGCTGAAATCGCCGTAGATAAGTGGCGGGTTTGAGGAACTGTTGGCAATATATAGCTTATTTGAACCATGCTCATTGTATCCGGCCTGGTAGCCAATGAAAACATTATTGCTTCCTGTCAGCGGTGAAGCAGATGAGCCATAGCCCGCATAATATCCGAGAATGACATTTCTGCTCCCTTGGGCATAATAACCTGCATTCCTGCCCACATATACATTTCCGTCGGTATAGCCTGCTTTGCTGCCGGCTTCCGCTCCGATGTATGTATTTCCATCACCTCCCCCGTTAATTCCAGCATTTGGCCCAATGACTACATTTGCTAAAGGAGAGCCAGCGAATTCTTTTGCGGCAAACTGGCCGATCATGACATTAAAGTTTGGATTACCTGCATTTTCACCGGCCTGCTGACCTACAATTACATTTGCATCACCGGATGCACTTTTACCTGCAAGATGACCAATATAAACATTTCTCTCTCCTTCGGTTACATTTAATCCTGCATCCATCCCAATCATTACGTTTCCAATTCCTATGTTAAATGCCTGCCCTGCATTCATTCCGACAAATACATTCGCCCCGCCGTTTACCAGGTTATATCCTGCACGGTAACCGATGAATGTGTTGTAATTGTCTTTGTTTTTAAAACCAGACTGATACCCAAGAAAAGTATTATACTGCCCTGCTGCCGCTGCCTGGGGAGAGACATTCATAAAAGCTTTTGTATTTATTGCCTTTGATGCATCAAAGCTTCCTATCGCAAATCCTCCTTTGACAGCTTTAGCAGGGTTGTTGTCTATGTTTATCCTGACACTGTCGGGGGTGACCATCATAAGATTGACAGTTTCTATACCAGGGGCTTTTGTGGGATCAAATCCTCCAATGGCAAACCCACCCTTCAATCCCTTGCCGTCGGTGTCTTCTACCAGTATTCTCACCCCGTTGTTATAAACAGCAAGGACAGATGCCCCGTATTTATTCTTCACTTCGAAAAGTGGAATGTTATCATCCCAGGTGGAGGTGGACTGAATTACCATTCTTCCGGTTGGAGAGGTTGTTCCTATTCCGACATTTCCTCCATGATTGACTGTGAGAGCCCCGTTACCAAC
>JARKQN010000023.1 GCA_029974835.1 Bacteroidales bacterium | reverse complement strand
TTTTTACTATTTGATAATTTTTACTATTTGATAAAATTTACTAATTGATAATTTTTACTACTTAATATTTTTTATCATCTCGAAATAATTACTGTTTAATAAAATTTATACACCTCAATTTTTGCACCATTTTAACCCGCGTTAATCGTAACTAAAACAAGCAGAACATGAATCCTTCTTTGCAGCAGTGAAACCCCACCGGTCCGCAGATACAGTTTTGTGCCGGAAAATTTGCGGATAACTCATACTATAAAAGGTATAACCGCTTTTCTGTTCACAGGATAATCCGGAAAGTTACTGCGGTACCACTTATGCGATGCAATTGCCCTCGGGAAAAGATTTCCGAACGTAAAAACTGCAAAGGCCATACCTGGCAACGAAAATGTCATAATCGCCCAGCCCGACCACTGAATAATCTCTCCAAAATAATGAGGCGATGATATATAATTAAACAACCAGCCACGCGGAATGACATATTCCCGCGGACTGGTCATCCTCATCTTCCTGAAAAGCAGATCAGCCTTCTTGTTTATGTAAAATCCCGTCAAAAATAAAACCAGGCCTGTGATAAACTGTACAGTAAACACCCACTCTGCATCATATAAATTAAGGTGAAAAACACCATAACCATTTACAAACCCGTTCATGATATTAAATAAAAAGGCCATCCCGGCAACCACTAAAGGATACGGCTTATCCTTACCCCCCTGAATTACTGAATATATAAATGTCCGGTACAAATAATGCGACAACCAGAACAGAAGAAATAACCATTTTACAAGACCCTTCTCTTCTGCGGTAAAAAAGAATATCATCATCAGTAACGGAGAGGGCAGTTCCATAAGCATCCATGCCCAACCCGACCTTATCGAGGGCCCCCATCCTTTCCTCAGAAACTTGCCGTAAGGTGCCTGCACAAAAAACAGCGCAGTAAATGCTGCACCTGCAAGGAAAAGCAAAGTGAAACAAACAGGTTTGTAAAAATCCGGAAGATTCATTTCACTGATTTTATTATTAACTGCCAAATCTCTGTTTTTTTTTTGAAACTCTGCTGTGTTCCGTCCTTTACTTCACCAAAAAAATTATAATGAGGAAATCCTGAACCCCTCTAAAAAATTACAACTCTGTCTACTGTAAGTTATACATCCGAAAAATTCATATAAGCGGCTTGTTTACCTGACGGCTCCGGGAATATATGTAAGAATTAATAATCATTAAAAATGATTTTATATCTTTGACATAAACATTGGCATACAATACTGCACTCATTATTAAAGCATTACTTTTATGAAAAAATTAATCATTATTCTGTTTCTGATGGGAATTTTCATTTCATGCAATCAAAATCAGAGGAAGAAAATCGATTATCCTGATACGAAAAAGGATAATACCGTCGACACTATCTTTGGCACTCCTGTGCCCGATCCTTACCGCTGGCTCGAGGATGACATGTCGGAGGAGACCGCGGCATGGGTGGAAGAACAGAACAAGGTTACCTTCGGATACCTCGGACAGATACCTTACCGCGAAAAACTGAAGGAAAGGCTCACTGCAATGTGGAACTACGAAAGGTACTCTGCTCCTTTCATCGAAGGAGAATACACTTATTTCTTTAAAAACGACGGACTCCAGAATCAGTCTGTATTGTACCGTCAGAAAGAGGGTGGTGAACCTGAAGTATTTCTCGACCCGAATACCTTTTCACCGGATGGAACTGTCTCTCTGGGCGAACTGGGCTTCTCAAAAGACGGCAGCCTCGCAGCATATTCAATATCAGAGGGAGGCTCCGACTGGAGAAAAATAATAGTAAAAAATACTTTTACCGGCGAAATAACCGGCGATACACTTAAAGATATCAAATTCTCGGGCATTGCATGGCAGGGGCAGGAAGGCTTTTACTATTCGAGTTACGACCGTCCCAGGGGAAGCGAACTATCAGCAATGACCGACCACCATAAGCTCTATTTCCATAAGATCGGAACAAAGCAGTCAGAAGATAAAGTTGTTTTCGGATCGGACATCAAAAGGAGATACATAGGCGCTGCCGTTACGGAAGACGGAAAATTCCTGATTGTGAGTGCATCTGTGTCCACGACCGGCAACGAACTGTATATCAAAGACCTGACAAAACAGGGAAGCAAATTCATTACTGTTGTTGATAATTTCAACAACGACCATGCAGTGATTGACAATGTCGGCGACAAACTCTACATTCTTACAAACCTGAATGCCCCAAACCGGAAGGTGGTGATAGCAGATGCAAAGAATCCTAAACCTGAAAACTGGGTTGACTTCATTCCGGAAACCGAAAATGTTCTTGACGCAAACGGAGGCGCCGGTTACATCTTTGCCCACTATATGATCGACGCCATTTCAAAGGTTAAACAGTACGACAGAAAGGGGAACCTCGTAAGGGAGGTAGAATTACCTGGCGCCGGAGCAGCAGAAGGATTCGGGGGTAAAGAAAACTATAAAGAGCTATATTACACCTTTACCAACTATGTCACGCCTCCTACCATTTTCAGATATGATCCAGTTTCAGGAAAAAGCGGAATTTACAAGAAACCGGCCGTTGCCTTCGACGGTTCGGGCTATGTCTCGGAACAGGTGTTTTACAATTCAAAGGACGGTACCAGGATACCAATGATTATCACTTACAGGAAGGATCTGAAGCTGGATGGAAAAAATCCTGCCATGCTGTACGGTTACGGCGGTTTTAATATCAGCATTACTCCCTCATTCAGCATTCCTGTGGCTGTCTGGCTTGAACTTGGAGGCATTTATGCGGTGCCAAATATCAGAGGCGGCGGAGAATATGGCGAAAAATGGCATCTTGCCGGAACCAAAATGAATAAACAGAATGTATTCGACGACTTTATTGCTGCTGCCGAATACCTGATAGGAAACAAATACACTTCGCCTGAATATCTTTCTGTTCGCGGCGGATCCAATGGCGGATTACTGGTTGGCGCAGTGATGACACAGAGACCTGAATTGTTCAGAGTAGCCCTTCCGGCCGTTGGAGTGCTCGACATGCTGCGTTACCATAAATTCACAGCCGGAGCAGGATGGGCTTACGATTACGGAACAGCCGATGAAAGCCGTGAGATGTTCGAATATCTTCTGCAATATTCGCCGGTGCAAAATGTAAGGGAAGGCGTTGAATATCCCGCAACACTCATTACAACAGCCGATCACGACGACCGGGTTGTGCCTGCCCACTCTTTCAAGTTTGCAGCCCATCTGCAGGCAAAATACAAAGGAAATAACCCTGTACTTATCCGTATCGAAACAAAGGCGGGACATGGGGCAGGAACCCCTGTAAGCAAGAGCATTGAGCAATATGCTGATTTGTGGGCCTTTACACTGTGGAATATGGGGATAAAATCTATAGAATGACAGAAAGGAAAAGAATCAGGGCAGGCATACTCGGGTCGGGTTATGCCGCCCGTTTTCATTTCGAGGCGCTGAAAAGGGTAACCTGTGCTGATGTTGAGGTTATCGGGGCCTATTCGCCCGGCCGCGCTAAACTGGAAGAATTTACAAGTCAGAGAGGCATTAAACCTTTTTCCTCTCCGGATGAATTAATAAATAGTTCCGATGTGGTTCATGTGTGTACGCCTCCTTTAACGCATGAGCCACTCACCGTGGCAATCCTTGAAAAAGGCCGGCATGCAATTGTGGAGAAACCCCTCACCGGTTATTTCGGTGATGGCAGTGAGAATTTCAGCGGCGATACTTTTTCAAGGCGGGAAGGACTTTTGCAGACCACAGAAAGTCTACGCAGAATGCTCGATGCTGAAAAAAAGAGTAAAGGAAAAATAATGTACGCAGAGAACTGGATTTACGCCCCGGCAATTCAGAAGGAGAGGGAATTAATTGAAAAGTCGGGTGCACAGATCCTGAGGATGCTTGGGGAGGAGTCGCATTCGGGTTCCCACTCGCCGGTTTACGGCATCTGGAAGTTCTCGGGCGGAGGCTCGCTGATAGGCAAGGGATGCCATCCCCTTGCAGGCGCCGTTTACCTGAAGAGCGCGGAGGGACGCAGCCGAGACGAAAAACCCATAAGGCCTGTTGCGGTGTCTGCCCGGGCTCATGCAGTAACCCGAATGCCGGGCTTTATGAACAGAGGCCACCTGCGTACCGGCTACCGGGATATTGAGGATTACGGCATAATGCATGTTGTATTCGAGGACGGCACTTTTGCCGATATAATTGCAAGTGAACTGGCACTTGGAGGGGTTGTCAACAGGCTGGAGGTATTTGCCGATAACCACCGTACACTCTGCAGCATGACGCCCAACAATGCCATGCAGACATATACTCCTGACGAGAAATATTTTAAGGATGTTTACATTGTGGAAAAGACCGAGACAAAGCAGGGATGGTCGTGGGTGAGTCCGGATGAATCGTGGTTCAACGGTTACCAGCACGAAATGGAGGCATTTTACAATACAGCCGCCTATGGTGTACCTCTCGAGAGTGACAGCACTCTGGCAGCCGATGTGATTTCGACTATTTATGCGGCGTATGTTTCGGCGGCTGAAAAGGGCAGGGAGGTGGAGGTTGTGCTTCTTTAACCGGCTATTTCAACCCTTACTGATCCACCGGACTAATTTATCTCCAGCCCTCTCCAGTCGGGTAGTTTGGGGAATTTTGCATGGGGCTCGGCCTGGTACCAGAAACAGACTGAAGAGATATCCGACTTCTGAGCAAGATAACGCCCTCCTTTCCTCCATCCCAGATCCTGAATCGTTATCCTGATATCTTTTTCAAATCTCACGGGGTCCATTATGTGCCATCGGTAAAGCCCGAATCTCTGCATAACGTTGTAATGCCCGTCGCCCCTTATCACCTGGTGCAGACCCGCATAAGGCGTGCAGAATTCGGTATAATTAACCTCCTCCACACCAAATTCATTCTTCTTTCTCGTGTCAAAATCATAGGAGCCGCAGAAATAATCCTCTGTACCTGTCCCGCATATCGTAGGATATTCTGTATCGCCGTCGAGGTAGAACTTTATTTCGCCTTCACCCCACCATCCGTTATTGTGAACACCCCATGCCATATATACTCCGACATAATGGCCTTTCCCTTTTATACCGTCAGCAATTGTGTAAACGGAAGTTTCGTTCGGATTTGACCTGCGGAACTGGGCATGAAAATATGCTGCATCGGCAGGAACATCAGTAAGTGTATAATCAATCTGGTAATACAGGTTCATCGGATCGGTATCGTTTATGTTCTCCATTGTTATCCGGCATTTCTTCCGGAACGGCATTACCCAGTAGCAGTTGAAGGCGCTGCCAGGATTTACGCATACCGCTAGTGATGAAAGCTGT
>JARKQN010000016.1 GCA_029974835.1 Bacteroidales bacterium | reverse complement strand
AGGCCCGTGGCCGAATATAATATCTGCGCCGGCATCTATCATTCTGTGTGCAAATTCGTAAACATTTCCCCTGTTTTCACCGTAAAAGAATTCAGGCCCCCTGACAACCCTCTGGTAAGAAGCCCCCTCGGCACCACCGTGAAATGAAACAATTACAATATTGCACTTTTTACCGAGCATTCTGACAATTTCTTCCGCCTTGTCTATTTCATGAAGGTTAAGAGACCCCGCAGTTGTGGAAAATGCACAAAAGCCAAAAGTGAGCGAATCTCTTTCAACTATTGAATAAGGGACTGATTCGGTACCTGCATATGAGATATTAAGGGAATCGAGTATCTGCATGGTCCTGGACGCTCCCTTATTCCCGAAATCCAGAAAATGATTATTGGCAAGACTTATAAAATCAAATCCGCAGGCTGAAAGTACCGATGAGTATTTCTCAGGTATCCTGAACAGATAACAGATTGCCGTATCCCTGCATCTCTTGTAAGGTTCGCCATTGTTGAGAAAAGAGCCTTCCATGTTACCGACGGCTATATCAACACCTTTAAGAACAGGTGCCGCTTCAGAAATGAACGAGACGGGATTATCTCCCGGAGGAAGATATCTTGCTGATGGAAATGACGAACCCGGCATAATATCGCCTGTTCCGGCCACGGAAACAAGTCTTTCAGGTCTAGGGTAATTGCCGGGAAATTCAGATACGGCAACTGATACAGGAAGCATCAGTAACAGCATCAGGACATAAATTTTATTATACAATCTCCTCATAATCAAAAAGGGGGCGGGATCATTAATCGAATGACTGACCGCTGCGCGAGGCAATTTCTATGATCCGTTCGTATTCTTCGGGAGTAAGATCGTTGAAATAATAGTTTGACGGATCAACTTTTATTCCGTTAAGCTCGACCTCATAGTGAAGGTGAGGTGCAACGGAGAGGCCGGTATTGCCGACAAATCCGATAACATCTCCTCTTCTGACTTTCTGTCCCTGCCGTACGTTAAAGCGGTCGAGGTGGGCATAAAGAGTTTTATAACCGAATCCGTGGTTAACAATAATGTGGTTTCCGTATCCGCGCCTGGAAGAAATGATGCTCTCTATTACTCCATCTCCTGTGGAATAGACTTCCGTTCCTGTCGGTGCAGTGAAATCCATGCCGTAATGAAATTTGGCGATTTTGTAAATCGGGTGAATGCGGAGTCCCCATCCTGAAGCCGTACGGGTCAGATCATTATTCGAAATCGGCATTATTGCAGGAATGGCGGTGAGCATGGCTTCCTTTTCCCTGGCAAGGGAGATAAGCTCTTCAAAGGATTTGGATTGTACAACAATTTTCTTTTTAATCCTGTCGAGCTTTCTTGCCGTTTCAACAACCAGCCTCGCATTGCTGTAACTTTCAAGTTCCTTATAACGGTTAATACCGCCGACGCCGCCTTCCCTCAGGCTGGCAGGGATGGGTTCGGCCTCAAAAATTGTCCGGTACAGATTATCGTCCGTCTCCCTGAGATTTGCAAGGATTTTATCTATATTATCCATCTCCCTGTTCATCAGCTCATACTGAATGGTGAGCTGTTCAATCTCGTGTTTAAGGGCTTTTTCCTTGGGTGAATCGAAGAAAATCGCAAAAATGATCCCGTAGACAATTGCAATAAGGACCGAACCGACAAGATATGCAAGCAGTCTCAGCAGAATATCCCTGAAGCCCAGGGTTATCCTGTCAAAGCTTAACGATTCGGGATTAAATTTATATCTTGCTTTTCTCATTCACCTGCAAAGATAAATAATTAAGTCAATTATGGTTCAGACCTGAAGAGGGACTTATTAAAACAGGGCTTAAAATATTAACAACCGGTCGATTATGATTAACGGAAGCGGGATTTTGAATTCAGTGTCATTATCATGTCACGGTATTCTTCCGGTGTCAGGTCGTCTGAAAAGAACCAGAGCGGGTTCTGGTGCGACCCGTTATAGTCGATCTGATAATGAAGGTGCGGACCGGATGAGGTACCGGAATTTCCGCTGAGCCCAATCCTGTCGCCCCTCTTTATGTTCAGCCCGACGGGAACATCGATCTTGCTGAGATGGGCATATATTGTTCTGAATCCATAACCATGGTCGATGATTACGTGGTAACCGAATCCTTCCGAGTTCCATCCTGCCGCAACAACTGTACCCGAGCCTGTGGCGAACACTTCGGTGCCGTAAGGAGCATTGAAATCCTGTCCGTAGTGCCAGCGTGCAGTTCCCAGCACAGGGTGCTCCTCCCTGAATTTTATTCCGTCACCCCTTTTTATGGAAACATCAACCGGGCATATTTTGGGGAGATACTCATTCATCCTGTTCCATTCATCTTTTGCATTGCTTATTTCAACGAATGATTCCCTCTGAACCGTCGCCATGCCCCTGATCTGTTCAAGTTTTTCACGTGCCGAAACAATAAGATCCTTGTTTTTCAGGAAGTTAAGATCCCTGAACCTCTCAACGCCTCCGGTAGCCGGAATCCTGTAAAATGACGGAATGGTGTCGAGTCCCAGAACGGGCCTGTACCTGATATCGTCTGACTTGCGCAGGTTCCCGAGGGTGTTCAATGCTTCCGCGAAACGCATATCAAGAATGCTGTAGGAAATCTTAAGGTTCTCAATCTCACTGTTCAGCATCTTTTCCTTCGGTGACCCAAACCTCATTTCGAAAAGATGAAGATAAAAGGCTGAAACCATTACGGAAACAACCAGCCACCCTGCAAATTTTAACAGCCTGATCTTTAATGGATAACGTACCTGCTTAAATAGCAGGCTTTCTTCATCGAAGAGATATTTCTTTCTCCAGGGCAACAAAACAGGTAGCTCTTTTTTACATGTAGCTGACAAATCTAAAGTAAATAAATTAATTTTACAAGCCCTTAAAATAGATAAGTTTCAAATAAAACATTATTATTCAATTATGAAGGCCGGTGAACTGAGGAAGAAGTATCTGGAGTATTTCAGGTCGAAGGGACATGTTATAGTACCTTCTGCCAGTATGGTGATAAAAAATGACCCGACACTAATGTTCACCAATGCCGGGATGAACCAGTTCAAGGATATCTTTCTGGGCAACCAGCCACCGGTACATAAAAGAGTTGCCAATTCGCAGAAATGCCTCAGGGTTTCGGGGAAACACAACGACCTTGAAGAGGTTGGCCTGGATACCTATCACCATACCATGTTTGAAATGCTGGGCAACTGGTCGTTTGGCGATTATTTCAAAAAGGAGGCCATCGAATGGGCCTGGGAGTTTCTGACAAGGGAACTGAAGATACCATCCGACCGTCTTTATGCAACAATTTTTGAAGGAAGCCCTGATGAGGGTGTACCAAGGGATGACGAAAGTTTTGAGCACTGGCAGATCATGACCGGAGGATCTGAAAACCATACGCTTGAGGGCTCAAAAAAGGATAATTTCTGGGAAATGGGTGAAACCGGACCCTGCGGTCCATGCTCCGAGATCCATATCGACATCCGGAGCGATGACGAAAGAAAAAAAGTTCCGGGACATCTGCTTGTAAACAAGGGTCATCCTCAGGTAATTGAAATATGGAATCTTGTCTTTATTCAGTACAACCGTAAAGCAGACGGCAGCCTTGAGACTCTTCCCGCCAGGCATGTTGACACAGGAATGGGGTTTGAAAGGCTCTGCATGGTAATGCAGGGAAAGAAGTCGAACTATGACACCGATATTTTTCAGCCTGTGATCAGCGAAATTGCCGCAATAACCGGCAGAAAATACGGCAGCGGGGAGAATCAGGATATCGCGATGAGAGTTATCGCTGACCATCTTCGTGCGGTGTCATTTTCAATAGCCGACGGCCAGATGCCCTCCAACAACAAGGCAGGTTATGTTATCAGAAGAATCCTCAGAAGGGCGATACGTTATGGTTTTACCCACCTCGGAATGGAAGATCCTTTCATTTACAGGCTTGTTCCTGTTCTATCGTCCGGGATGGGAGACCACTATCCAGAACTTATTCACAATGAGAACCTCATCTCGAAAGTCATTAAGGAGGAGGAGATTTCATTTCTCAGGACACTGGAAAAAGGGTTGAAAAGAATCGAAAGGAAGATCGGTGAGCTGCATGCTGCAGGAAACACCGTATTCCCCGGAGATGAGGCTTTTGTACTATACGACACATACGGCTTCCCCCCCGACCTCACAAATCTGATTCTCAGGGAAAATAACATTAAACCCGATGAGAAGGGTTTCGAAGAAGCAATGAAAGATCAGAAAAACAGGTCGCGCGATGCCGCTTCAGTTGAAGCCGGAGACTGGATAATTCTGAGAGAAACGGAAGGAACTCTTTTTACAGGTTACAAAACGACCGAAGATGAGGTCAGAATCACACGATACAGAAAAATAAAAAGCAAGGGCAGGGAGATCTGCCAGATAGTGCTTGACAGAACTCCCTTCTATGCAGAGTCGGGCGGACAGGCAGGGGATACGGGAACCCTTACGGGAAGCACCGAAACAATAAGGATAACCGATACAATAAAGGAGAATAATCTTATTATTCATCTTGCCGACAGTGAACCATCCTCCCCCGAAGAGACTTATACTGCAGCAGTCGACAGGGAAAAGCGCCAGATGACGGCCAATAACCACACCGCGACACATCTGCTCCATCACGCACTAAGAAAAGTTCTCGGGAACCACGTTGAACAGAAGGGTTCACTTGTTACATGGGAGCGCCTCAGGTTCGACTTCAGTCACTTTAAGAAGCTTTCCTTAGAGGAGATTGAAAAAATCGAGAAACTGGTAAACAGGCTAATCAGGGAAAATATCGAACAGACGGCTATTGAGGATGTTCCCATGGAAGAGGCCGGGAAAATGGGAGCCATGGCCCTTTTCGGGGAGAAATACGGAGATAAGGTAAGGGTTATCCGCTTCGGCGATTCAGTGGAACTCTGCGGAGGTACTCACACAAGCCGGACAGGCAGTATAGGAATATTCAGGATTGTTTCGGAAGGGGCCATATCCGCCGGAATACGCAGAATTGAGGCTTTAACGGGAGAAACAGCCGAAA
The DNA here is from genome assembly GCA_029974835.1 of Bacteroidales bacterium. GTDB lineage: Bacteria > Bacteroidota > Bacteroidia > Bacteroidales > VadinHA17 > LD21. The sequence continues at coordinate 84,511 of JARKQN010000016.1, read as the reverse complement.
ATTACCTGAACTCCAGAATCAGGGAAATAGATGCCATCGGTGAAATGCTAAGAAGCACCGGAAAAGTTACCGAAAATGTCAGCAAACTTGTTACCGAAAATAACCTGGCCAGAAAAAGGATAGAAAAACTGCAGTCGATGTTGGCAGCAGTTTATATGAAAGAGATGGCCGGCAGGTCCGTGATGATGAACGGTTTTAGTTTTGCCCGGGGAATTACCGAAGCCGACTCAATTGATTTTCTGAAACTTATTGCAGGGAATTTCAGAAATTCAGATTCGCCTTTTGTTGCGGTAATAGGAGCCGGAATTGAGGGCAAAGCACACCTTGTGGTGATGGTAAGCGACAGCCTCGTAAAAGAAGGGAAGGTGTCGGCAGTGGATATTATTAAAACGATTTCCCCTGCAATTGAGGGCGGAGGAGGCGGTCAGCCGTTCCTTGCATCTGCCGGAGGAAAGAATGTGGCCGGACTGCAGAAAGCCATTTCACTGGCTGAAGAATACCTCAGGAAAATTTAATCCCGGTAATACGAAAATATTGGCTGTACCATCAACATACAATTTCTTCTGTTTTTCGCGTAAATCCTGCGTTTTCATGACAAAACCCCGGGTTACAGGCCTTCTTTCAGGATTTGCGCTTTTATTGTTAACAACACTATTAATGTTTTCATGTACCCCGCAATCATGTCAGGAGGAGACTGAAGTACTGATTGGTGCATCATTCTACAGGTCGGGTACCGGAAGAATTGCGGCGCCTGATTCGGTGACGGTTTACGGGGCAGGAAAGGAAGGATCGTATATTTACAAAAAAGCAGCAGGCCAACAGGTTATCTTTCTTCCCCCCGACGCCTCCTCCGATTACTGCAGTTTTGTAATCGGCATTAACGGAATTTATGATACCCTGACTTTCAGTTATTCGACATATCCTCATCTTCTTTCAAAGGAATGCGGGTACACATTCTATTACACCACTGCCGGATGCACTTTTACAACAAACATAATCGACACCGTTATTATCAGAAATAACAGAGTTACCAACAGAAATGAAGAGAACATTCGCATTTTCTTTTAGCATACTGCTTCAGCTTTTCATGTTCTCAGCTTCGGGGGCAGACACCATTGCCTTTCCCCTTAAAATAAGAGCAGGTGCCGATTTATTCGGACCCGCATACAGAATTGCCGGCAAAAACAATATTTCATTTGAAGGATTGCTGATAATTGACAGAGACACTTCATTCTCATGGGTTGTTTCGGCCGGGTACCAGAAATACTTTTTCTCGCAATACAATTATGAATATTCTGCCAAAGGCCTTTTTTTCAAGGCAGGAACAGAAATAAATGCAATTTCCCCATTGGTTTCGCGTGGAAAATATTTTGCAGGCGCCGGACTAAAATACGCTGTGTCTTTCTACACCTATGAGGCTCCGTTTATCAGTTCGGAAAACTACTGGGGAGAAGTTAACAGCTCCATCGGAAGAATCTCCCGTGCCGCACACTTTATTGAGGTCTCCCCCGGGATAAGGACGGAAGTTTTTAAAAATATCATGATCGGCTGGTCGGTACACCTGCGCCTACTCATTTATTCAGGAACAGGCAGAAACCTGCGGCCGGTGTATATACCGGGATACGGGAACGGCACAAAATCTTTCAGTCCCGGACTAAGCTATTACCTTATCTGGAGCATTCCATACAAAACGGAAAAGATCAACAGGTAAACCGGGATAATCCGATAACTCTCAGGCAGCAATCGGGCTGCCCGGTAAATCACTCTTCTTCCTGCTGAATATGAGCAACCCCGCAAAAGTTATCATACCGTTAAGAAGAAGGAGCTCAAATCCGAATCTGTATCCGTTGAAAAGTTCGGCCGAATAGAGGCTCAGGAAATAACATATTACCGGAGAGAGGATTGCTATTGCCGGCACAGCCCTGTCGGTAACCGACCTCTTTGTAAAAAGCCCGAAGGAATACAGGCCCAGCAACGGCCCGTATGTGTAACCGGCTATTGTGAAAAGCTTGTCAATCACAGCCCTGTCGTTCATAGCCCTGAAAACAAGGATTGCAACCAGAAACACCGCGGCAACAGAGAGATGTACTGCATACCGTATGCGGGTGCGCTTCTTTTCGGTTATCCCGGACCTCTTGTCAAGCCCCATGAAATCGATTGTAAATGAGGTCGTAAGTGAAGTGAGAGCACCGTCAGCACTCGGAAAAGCTGCGGATATTATCCCGATAAGAAAAACAAGTCCGGCCAGGGGCGACAGGTATCTGAGGGCTATAGTGGGAAACAGGTCATCCGACATCTGTACGTCAAGATTCAGGGTACCGGCATAGATCAGCAATATAGCGCCCAGGAACAGGAAGAGCAGATTTACAAAAACAAGAATGAAACTGAAAGTGAACATGTTTTTCTGAGCCTCCCTGATGTTCCTGCAGCTCAGGTTCTTCTGCATCATCTCCTGGTCAAGCCCCGTCATTACAATCGTAATGAACATCCCGCTCAGGAACTGCTTCAGGAAAAACCTTTCATGCTGCCACTCGGTTACAAACATCCTGGTAATTCCTTTCTCCCTGAGCAGAGGAATCAGTTCTGCAACGGGTTTTCCCAACTCCCTGCTGATATATACCACCGACATTATTACCGCAAAAAGCATAAAAGTGGTCTGCAGTGTGTCAGTCCATACTATGGTCCTTATTCCCCCCCTGAAAGTATAAAGGACGATAAGCACAATAAAGATTACTGAATTGAACCAGAAAGGTATGTTCCATGCATCAAAAATAAATATTTGCAAAACATTAATAACCAGAAACATACGAAGAGAGGCTCCCAGAGTTCTTGAAAGTATGAAAAAACCTGCTCCGGTTTTATACGACCAGTAACCGAATCTTTTCTCCAGGTATGTATAGATTGAAGTAAGTTTGAGTTTGTAGTAAAGAGGCAGCAGCACAAGGGCAATTACAAAATACCCGAACAGATATCCGAAAACCACCACCATGTAGCTGAACTGAGTGTCGCGCACCCAGCCCGGGACAGACATGAATGTAACTCCCGAAAGGGAAGCTCCTATCATTCCATAGGCCACTACGTACCAGGGCGATATGTTTCTGCCAAGATAAAAGGCATGGCTGTCGGCCTTGCGCGCGGTAAGCCAGGTCACCAGAAAGAGTACTCCTGTATAAATAAGGAAAACTGTAAGTATAATAAACGGAGACATAGTTTTTTTTGCTTGTGCAAGAATAGCAAAAAGAAATCATGACGAAAAATCCGTTTTGGTATTTATTAAGAGTAATAATTGAGCTATTTTTGAAAAAAAATACTGATGAGTCTTACGGTTTTTCCTTCGAAACTTCTCGAAAATGCTGTAAATGAATTTGCTTCTCTTCCGGGTATAGGACGTAAAACTGCCCTGAGACTGGTAATGAGCCTGCTGAGAAGAGATCCCGGAGAAGTCTCAAAATTCGGAGAAACGATTATCAGACTCCGCTCCGAAATTCAGTATTGTTCCGTTTGTCATAATATTTCCGATGAAAAAATATGCAGTATCTGCAGCGATCACACGAGAGATAAAAAGCTGCTTTGCGTTGTGGAAAACATCCAGGATGTAATGGCGATTGAGAATACCAGGCAGTATCACGGGCTTTACCATGTTCTCGGAGGGGTTATTTCACCCATCGACGGGATAGGTCCGTCTGAACTCAATATTGACTCGCTTGAAGCAAGGGCCGGGACAGGTTCGATAAGTGAAATTATATTTGCCCTGAGCACCACCATGGAAGGAGACACGACTAACTATTATCTTTACAGGAGGCTTAACAAATACAATATAAAGCTTACCGTTCTGGCAAGAGGTGTGGCTGTGGGAAACGAGCTGGAATACACCGATGAGCTTACGCTCGGAAGATCAATAATAAACAGAATGCCGTTCAACCTCCCGGGGACCTGAAAAGTAATTATTCATCAAAAAAAATAAGGACCTGTGGTCAGAAAAAACAATAATTCGCATTGCCATGCTTAGATCTATTGACCCTTTCCTGTCGAGGGCTTCCCGCAACATGAAAAAATCTGCGATAAGAGAGATACTGAAATTGCTTCAGCGGCCGGGTATGATTTCATTTGCGGGAGGTTTACCTTCACCTGATACATTTCCCGCAGATGACATAAAAGCTGTTGTTGAGGAGGTTCTCAGAAATGAGAGTGAAACAGCACTTCAGTATGGCACTACCGAGGGAGATCCTCTCCTCCGGAAGGTTCTTGCCGAAAGGCACAGAAGAGACGGTCTTAACGTTGACCCGGAAAATCTTATCATTGTTTCAGGTTCCCAGCAGGGACTCGATCTCCTTTCAAGGATTTTTATCGATCCCGATGATTATGTTATCTGCGGTCTTCCTTCTTACCTGGGCGGACTTAATGCTTTTCAGACTTACGGGGCAAGACTGAGAGGCATACCTCTTGATGAAAACGGGATGAGACCCGATGAACTTGAAAAAGCTGTTGTGAGGCTTAAAGACCTGGGCAGAAAGATAAAATTCATATACTTAATCCCCGACTTTCAGAATCCGACGGGAATTACTATGCCGGAAGCAAGAAGGGAAAAGATTATAGAAATAGCCGAAAAACACAACCTGCTAATTATTGAAGACAGTCCTTACAGGGAGATAAGGTTTGAAGGGGTGCCGCAGAAGATGATGAAGCAGATCGACCGGTACGGCAGGGTGATATCCCTTTGTTCTTTCTCCAAGATTCTGTCACCGGGGCTCAGAATAGGATGGATAATAGGCGAAGCCCCCATTCTCGATAAAGTCGTGACCGCAAAACAGACAGCTGATCTCTGTACCTCTCCTTTTATTCAGAGGATAGTAGCCCGGTACATTGGAAAAGGCCTTCTCGACAAAAACATACCCCGGACAATTGAGCTTTACAGGAGCCGCCGCGACTTCATGCTTGAGTGTTTCAGCAAATATATGCCTGAAGGAGTATCATGGACAAGGCCTGAGGGCGGACTTTTCCTGTTTGTAACCCTGCCCGGAGGCCTCGATACTGGAGAAATTCTTAAAAAAGCCATTGATAACAATGTGGCATTTGTTGAAGGTTCAACCTTTTTCTGCAACGACTCAGGTCATAACACCATGAGAATTAACTTTTCATTTTCCTCTTCCGCTGAAACAGAGACCGGGGTAAAAAGACTGGCTGAAGTACTCAGAGAACAGATCCGTAAAGCCTGATGGATTTATCCGTTATCATAGTAAATTTCAATGTCAGGTATTACCTTGAGCAATGCCTATACAGTGTAATAAGGGCCGCAGAAAATATTGAGTGTGAAATAATAGTAATTGACAATAATTCCTCCGACGATTCATGCCTGATGGTCAATTCCTTATTCCCTTCTGTCAGACTGATAAGAAACATCTCCAATGAAGGATTTGCCAAAGCCTGCAATCAGGGGTTGAAAGCTGCAGAGGGGGAATTTATACTTATGCTTAATCCGGATACAATTGTCGGAGAGGAGACCTTCTCAAAATGCATCTCTTTCATGCAGAGTCACCCCGATGCAGGGGCTATGGGCGTAAAAATGGCAGACGGCTGCGGGAGGTATCTCCGTGAATCGAAGAGGTCCATCCCCTACCCTGCTGCAGCCTTTTATAAAATGACAGGACTTACCAGGCTCTTCAGCCGTTCACCTGTTTTCAGCAGGTATTACATGGAACACCTTGACGCGGATAATACTTCGCAGATTGAAGTGCTTCCGGGGGCATTTATGTTTCTGAGAAAAAGCACCCTTGACACCGTCGGGCTTTTCGATGAAGACTATTTTATGTACGGAGAGGATATAGACCTGAGCTGCAGAATCCTGAAAGCAGGCTTAAAAATATACTATTACCCGGAGGTAACAATTATACACTACAAAGGCAAAAGTTCCGGAAAGAATCCTGTGAAAAGCGTTGTGAGTTTTTACAGGGCAATGCTGATCTTCACAAAGAAATATTTTTCAGGAAGCATGCCCCTTCTGTATTACCTCTTTCTCAGGATATCGGTTTATTCAGCCTCTGGGGCGGGAATTCTTCTGAAGCTGACCAGACACTTTTTCACACATATTTTTTCTGCCGGAACAAACAGTGAAAAAAGTTACCTGAAAGATTTGTATAAGGTTAAAAGCCCGGTTTTGATTGCAGCCAACAGGGAGAGTTTTAAAACCATTACGGAAAAAATTAAAAAGGCAGATATTAAAATAACTGTTGCCGGAAGGACAGGCATGCAGGAAGATGAGCCCGACAATGAGATAAAGGGGGATATCGGCAATCTAATTGAAACTATCAGATCGGTAAATGCAAAATCAGTAATATTCTCAGTGAAAAGCCTTGGTTTGACGGCCGTAATTAATACGGCTGACTCCATAACCGAAACGCAGACCTGTAAATGCATTGTTCCCGACTGATTAAAAGTTTTAATAAAAAGAGGCTTAACTGAATGTATGTTTTCTAATATTTCTATTATATTAGTAGCTTAAAGAATTGAACCTGTTCATACATGAAACGATTTTTTCTGCTTTTTCTCCTGTCAGTCCAGTTTCTAAACTTGTCAGCCCAGCTTAAGGGGGAACTGAAAGATAACTTTTTCTGGGGTGAAACTTTTATCCTTTACGAGGAGTATAAGGATGCTCTCCCCATGTATCAGATACTGAACAAGGTTAATCCAACCAATAATAACTACAAATACAGACTGGGTCAGTGCCTCCTTAATATACCCGGCAGGAAGCATGAAGCAATACCTTACCTTGAGGCCGCGGTGAAGGACATAAATCCTAAATATAAAGAAGGAAGGTTCAGGGAAACGAAGGCCCCGTATGATGCCTATTATTACCTCGCCAACGCCTACAGAATCAATAACCAGCTCGAAAAGGCAATTGCAACGTATGAGCTTTTTAAAAAGAATCTCGATCCGAAAATATACGACACTTCCATAGTCAACGCCCAGATTGAATCGTGCCGTAATGCACTGGAACTTCAGAAACTCCCTCTCTATATACGCAAAAACAACCAGGGCGCTCTTGTAAACGACCAGTATGCCGACATTAACCCCGTCGTTTCGGACGATGAAACTGTGATGGTTTACAATAAATCAGAACCTTTCCAGGAAGCTCTCTATTTTACAAAAAAGGTAAACGGTCAGTGGACTCCACCCGTCAACATGATACCTTATCTCGGACTTGGATTTGAGGATAAAAACTACGCCACGTCACTCTCATCCGACGGAAGAGAGTTGTACATTTACAGGGCAGGCGCCGATTACGACGGCAATATTTTCATTACCAGGAGAAACCCGGATGATACATGGACCAATCTGATAAAGCTTAATGACAACATAAATACCAAATACTGGGAGTCTCATGCCGCAATTTCCCACAGCGGAAACAGGCTTTACTTCACTTCAAACCGTAAGGGTTCTTACGGCGGACTTGACATTTATTTCTCCGACCGCGAAACCGGAGGCGACTGGGGTGTGGCTAAAAATATCGGACCTGTTATAAATACCAAATACAACGAAGAAACGCCTTTCGTCGGGAAGGATGATAAAACCCTGTTTTTCAGCTCCAGAGGACATTTTAATATAGGCGGTTATGATATTTTCTATTCAACTCTCCTCGAGGACGGCAACTGGAGCACTCCTCTTAACGTAGGTTATCCGCTTAATACAACCGACGACGATATCTTCTTTTATCCGGTTAACGACGGATACAAGGCTTATTACTCAATGATAGACTCAGCCGGGTATGGCCTGTCAGACATATACCGCATTGAAATATTTTCGAAAGACAACCCCAGAAAATTCTTTGTAAGAGGAATTGTAAAGGTTAAGGATCTTCTGGCATTATTCGGCGACAGCATAAGGGTAAGTGCCATAAGCAGAGAGAATCCTGATTCAAAAGTGGTGGTATATTCCAATCCGCAAACAGGAGAATACAGGTTTGAACTGCCCCAGGGTGACTATACACTTTCATTTGAAGCAAAAGAGGGAGGAATGATCAGCAGACCGCTGGAAATATCCCTTTTCAATCCTTCCGACACTATTTTGATACAGGAAGTCACCCTTCCAAAAGTTGATTTGATTTCCGAGATGGAAATTAAAAGCGAGAAAAACCTGATAGCGGTAAAAGGAGATACAATTGAAATACCGGTTAAGACTGAACCTTATTCGGTCCTGGAAATTGAGCACTGGCTGGGAGATTCGCTGCTGAGAACAGAGAAGCATATTATTACCGATTCTCTTTTCCTCTATAAGGCAGTGCCTGAGACAGGCGATAACAGAATTATCTTCAGGCTGACGGATAAATACAATAACATAACAACTTCGGAAATTAATATAACCAGGAAAAAGGCCGAAGAGAAAATTGTCAGACCTGAATATAAATATGTCATTGCACAGAGACAGGCCCTGGCATTCCTTGAACTTCTCAAAAAACGGGCTGATGAAAACCTCAGAAAAGCACTTGAGCGGATTGATATCAGAAAACAACAATTCGGAAAAACGGATGATTTAATATCCTTCATAAAGGAGGAGACCTCCCGTCAGAATATTCCACCTGAGGAAATCGACAGGCTCGCACTAAAAGTGGCCGTTTATGACAACATTCTTTCCCAGGCCGCTGTCGATATTCTGGCTCGCCATTCTGAGGGTCTGCTTAAAAGCATACTCGGTGATCTCAACATTTATGACGCCAAACTTAACAGCTGGTCTGATCTTGTGAAATATGTATCCGACAGAACCGGAGGAGAGATATCCGATTCCGACCTCAGAAGAATTGCAGAAGCGTTGATTGAAGGTATTGATCCGGTTATTGACATAGTGAGAAAACAAATACAGGCTTACGGGGAACTCTCAGGAACCGGTGACATCACCGGCAGAAGCATAAAGGAAACAGATGCGGAGAATATCAGGGCGTCCGGTGAATGGCTTAAGACTTTCTACGACAAAGCCTTAAAGAATAATCTCAAAGAGCCCGGACTTGCAAAAATGTTCACATCCCTCACTGCATTGCCGGGAACGGATATCAAAGATTATATTGACGAATTCGCCGGATATGCAACCGGAACATTTGCCGGTTATCTTAAAGATTTTAATCCTTCGGCAAACAGAATTAAGAGCCCGGCAGGAATGATTGAATTCCTCCTGAAAAACAGGAAGATGAATCTTTTCAATGAGGACGAATTCTTCGGATCACTGGCCAGGTTTATTGCATCGAAAAAAGTGCCGGCAGATAAAATGCTCCGGCCTGAGGAAGGAAAAGATTACCTGTTTATATTATGGATATTATTAGGAGCAGGTGTGATGTTCTTCTTCATAATCCTTTACCGCAGAAGGAGAAAAAAGGAAGAAAAGGATGAAAGTTAAAGGCAACCTTTTACGGGTTTGTATGGTTTTTTATATATATTTGCTTAAATGTTTGCGATCGGCATGAAAAAGTGTCCGGGCGGAATAATGATTGCAGTTTTGTTGCTTATTTCGGCATCGGTTCCTGCACAATCCAAAAAGGAACTGAATGCCATGTTCGTTCAGGCCGAGTCGCATTATCTTTTTGAGGAATATGAACTGGCAAATCCGCTATATCTTTCAATTCTTTCATACCAGCCCGACAATTGCAATATCCTTTATAAGGTCGGGAACTGCTATCTGAATATACCTGACGAAAAGGAAAAAGCAATTGAATTTCTCGAGAAAGCGGTAAAGAACACAAGCCACGAGGCCAGGTCAGAATCTTTCAGGGAAAAGAGAGCCCCGCTTGATGCATATTTCTCGCTTGCCCAGGCATACATGCTGAACAATGAACTTGAAAAAGCCATCAATACCTTTCAGCTGTTTCAGAAGCTTGTTAAGGAATCTCCCCTGAAAGGTCAGATGCAGAACATGGAATTTGTTGACCAGCAGATACAGGCGTGTAAAAATGCCATTGAACTTATGAAAACCCCGGTCAGCCTCGATAAGGTAAAGCTTCCGGAAGATTTCAGCATGGGTTCCGTAAATGACTTCCCTGTTATAAGTTATGATGGAAATACAATAGCTTACACCGAACGACGGGGATTATCAAATGCTATTTTCTATTCCAAACGCGAAAGAGGAAAGTGGCAGCCGCCCGTTGAGATAACATTCGAAATAAACGCCGGCGAGGATTGCTCAACTTCATCGCTCAACTACGACGGCACCGAGCTCTTCCTGTATAAAGACGACATGAAAGACGGAAATATATATTCGTCAGTTTATAAAGACGGAAAATGGAGCCCGATAAAAAAGCTTGGCAGGAATATAAATACAAAGTTTTTTGAATCACACGCGTGTATAAGTCCCGACGGACGAAAATTATATTTCACCAGCAACCGTGAGGACGGCAATGATCTTGACATTTACGTATCGGAAAAAGAGGGCAGCGACTGGGGAGTACCTAAAATGCTGCCGAAGGAAATAAACACCCCTTTCAATGAGGACACCCCGTTCATAACAATATCCGACACCATTCTGTTTTTTGCATCGGAAGGTCATAATTCAATGGGAGGTTATGATATTTTCAGGAGCATAAAAAGAGGAGATTCATGGAGCAAGCCTGAAAATATGGGATATCCGATAAACTCACCCGGCGATGACAGGTTCTACTCTCCTTTCAATAACGGTGAAAATGCCTACTATTCCATTTCAACCGATTATAAGAAGAAGGAGATATTTTACCTGGCATTCTCAGGCCCTGCTCTTGATAAAATATTCACCATCTCCGGAACTGTGAAAATGGCCGATACACTGACATTGCCCGACGCCTCAAACAGAATATACCTTGTTAACCTTAATACGGGAGACACCATTAAAAGAGCCTATCCGAAAGATGTTTCCGGGGAGTATACAATGGATGCCCCGGCAGGAAAATACAGGATATCATATACGGGTGTAAACTATGTAACAAAGGAGATAGACACTCTTCTTGATAAAAATGTCCTCGGCGATCTGATAACACTTAACGTTGTGCTTGAGAAAGTGCCGGCACCTGTTGTATATGATAAAATTGATCTGTCGAAAGCAAAGGCAGCAAAAGATTTTGACACCACTCTGGTTATAAAAGGGGTTAAGGTTTCAGATGCTGCACCGGCCGATACAGTGGATGAAAATTTCCTGTATTACACCGTTCAGGTGATGGCACTGCACAATCCTGTTGACATAAGCTACTTCAAGTATATAAACGACATGAAGGTTCTCTACAACGATGTCGATAAATTCTACAGGTACACCACAGGCCGTTTTGCCACCCGCGAAGAAGCCCTTGCAAGAAGAGCCGAACTTATCAGAAAAGGTTATCCGAATGATATTTTCATTAAAAAGGTGACAAAATAACTTAAGCAAAAGGGCTTTAACCATTTAATATCCTGCCTGCGATGAATTATAAGGAAATCAGACTCCGTGCCGTTGAACCGGAGGATCTGGAGAATCTGTATCAATGGGAAAACAATCCTGATTACTGGCTTGTAAGCAATATAATCACCCCTTATTCGAAATATATCCTGAAAAAATATATTGAGAATGCCCATAAAACGATATTCGAAACAGGCCAGCTCAGGCTGATGATTGATCATATCCCGACAGGAAAGACAATCGGTACGATAGACCTGTTTGATTATGATCCTTTCCACCTGAGAGCCGGAATAGGGATACTTATTGCCGAGGAAGAATATCGCAGAAAAGGTTATGCATCAATGGCCCTTGAATGTCTTATTGATTACAGCTTCAATACACTGCGGCTCCACCAGCTTTACTGCAACGTACTTTCCAACAATTGTGAGAGCCTTGACCTTTTCAGGAAAATAGGCTTTACAGAATCGGGCATCAAAAAAGACTGGGTAAAAACAAAAGATGGCTACATCGACGAACATATACTTCAGCTCATAAACGAGTGAAAAACTCCCGGCACCTGTTCTGAACAAAAAGCCAGAACAAAGCCGGGAGCCTTGAACTTATACTGTTCAGATTTCTGCGAACACCCGGCTAATCCCTCAGCGTCATGCCTTAAAGCAAGCCTTACCTGATATCCATGGACAAATACCGCTGTAACTATTGTTTTTTCACCGACCTTGTGTCGCGGTATTCACCTTTGAAGTAATTGATATTCAGGGCATCATATCTTTTCCTCTGGACCTCAAACCTTGCCAGGAAATCCTCAAAATCCTTCTTGTTTGCCATTGTCCAGCCGATCTCGCTTATAGCGAACATTCTGGGACATGCCATATACTCCAGGTGTTCCGGAGTTGCAATGTACTCAGTCCAGACATTGCCCTGCACTCCGAGTATATGCTTCTGCTGTTCTTCTGTCAGCTCCTCAAAGACGGGATTGAAAGAATAGACTTTTTCCAGAGGAAGGTATCCTCCTATTGCCAGCGGCTGATCAGCTGGTTCTGCCTGATAATAATCGAGATACGCGTAAGTTGTTGGTGTCATAATCACGTCATGGTTCTGCCTGGCGGCTTCTATGCCACCTTTCACTCCTCTCCATGACATTACAGTGGCTTCAGGTGCCAGACCACCCTCGAGTATTTCATCCCATCCGATTATTCTTTTACCTTTTGACAGAGCAAATTTTTCAATCCTTCTTATGAAGTAACTCTGGAGCTCATGTTCATCCTTCAATCCCTCATCCTTAATTCTTTTCTGGCAAAGACTGCATTTCTTCCATCTTGTTTTGGGACATTCATCCCCGCCTATATGAATATACTGTGAAGGGAAAAGCTCAAAAACCTCAGTAAGTACATCTTCAAGGAAGCTGAATGTTTCCTCCTTGCCTGCGCAGTATACATCCTCAAAAATCCCCCAGGTTTTACCTACTTCAAACGGCCCCCCTGTGCATGACAGTTCCGGATAGGCAGCGAGGGCTGCCAGTGAATGCCCCGGCATTTCAATCTCGGGAATCACAGTGATGAATCTTGATGTTGCATAGCTGACAATATCCCTTACCTCATCCTGGGTATAAAATCCACCGTACGGTTTCCCGTCGAACTGATTCGGTTTCCTGCCCGCATGGCCGATTACCGTTTCCTTCCTTATTGAGCCGATCTCCGTGAGGCGGGGGTACTTCTTTATTTCAATTCTCCAACCCTGGTCTTCAGTAAGGTGCCAGTGAAAATAGTTCATTTTGTGGAGGGCAAGGAGATCGATGTATTTTTTGATCGCCTCAACAGAAAACAGATGACGGCCTACATCCAGATGCATGCCACGGTATGCAAAACGCGGTTCGTCCTTTATTTCACAGGCCGGTATTGCCAGTTTGTTTACCGTTCCGGAAAAAGGTTTTTCAACATCAGGCGGCATCAGTTGTCTGATAGTCTGTACAGCATTGAAAAGTGCGGCCGGTGAGCCTGCTTTTACTGTAATACTATTGCCTGTTACCACCAGTGAATATCCGGAAGGATTACTTACAGCGGTGTCTATCTCGAGGAATACTGAACCATTCCGTGGCCTGTCACCTTCAGAAATCTCAGGTGAGAATCCTGCCCCGTTGTTGACCAGGGATGCCAGAAAAGAGGCCGATATTTCAGTCTGACTGTTTAAAGGGTGAAGGAGAATCCTGCTCTTTTTACTGAAGGTAAATTCTCCGGTCTTTTCAGTTAATGACAAGGGTGCAGGAATAATTGCATAAGTGTTCCTGCCACCGGCCGGTAAGGATGTATTTTTGCAGCCCGACAGAAAAAAGGCTATTGTAACAAAAAGGCATACCAGATTTTTCATACGCAGACTTTTAAATTTCTATCAAAAATAAAACAAATAAACCGTTTAATACCTGCCGGGATGCATATCATTATTAAAAAGCTCTGCCGTAAAGGAAATATTTCATTATCTTCGCATTAAATACCAGCAGATTAAAACCTTAATTATGCGAAATAATTAATGGAACACGACAAAGGAAAGATAAAAACCCTGAAAAATAATCTGGTGCTCCTTGCTGAAGATCACAGGAATAATCAGTACGTTCTAAGTAAAATGCTTGAACCGGCCGGAGTAAGATCAGTCACTGCCTCCAACGGGATGGAAGCAGTTGAAGTAATAAAGTCCAACAAATCGGTGAGCGTGGCACTCCTTGATCTGAAAATGCCTTTGATGGACGGTTATCAGGCTATGAAGGAAATCAGGAAAATAAGACCCGATATTGTAATTATTGCACAGACTGCCTATGCTTTGCAAGGAGACAGGGAAAAGATAATTGAGGCAGGTTTTGATGACTACCTTGCAAAACCGATCACCCTTGACGATTTAAAGTCTGTAATAAACAAGTATTTACCTGGGGAATAATCTGCCAGCAGGTTTCTCTGACCGGAAATTGATATGCAAAAAATTATCGTAATATTAATGGTTTGTTTTCCGCTGTTACCGTGTTGCACCAGAAGCGGGAAGCAAATCGCGAAAACGGACCTTACAGAAAATTCAGACAGTATGAAGAAATACTCATGGAACCGTGATTTCCTTGGCAGGCATGTTGAGATTATTGAGTTGAAACATGGGAAATCGTCACTGGTACTTGTTCCGGCCTGGCAGGGAAGGGTTATGACAAGCACTTCTGAAGGTGATGACGGATTAAGCTTCGGATGGATTAATCATTCCCTTATTTCGTCGGGTAAGATCCAGCCTCATATTAATCCTTACGGAGGCGAAGAGAGGTTGTGGCTCGGCCCTGAGGGTGGGCAATTCTCGATATTCTTTCCGGAGGGCAAGGATTTTATCTTTGACAACTGGCAGACTCCCGCAATAATTGATACTGAACCTTTTAAGGTAAAAGAAAGAAACGATACATCAGTAACATTTACGGCTGATACCGAGATTAAAAACTACAGCGGCTTCGTATTTTCTGCAGGGATAGAGAGAACTGTAACGGTTATTACGGATAAGGTTCCGGAAGGTTTTTCCCCGGCCGCCGGTTCATCGCTTAATGTGGTCGCATACAGGTCGGTAAACAAGCTTACAAATACCGGTACAACAAAATGGAAAAAGGAGACAGGGCTTCTTTCTGTCTGGATGCTGGGCATGTTCAATCCTTCTCCGGCCGTAACAGTAGTGATACCCGTAAGGGAATCCGGTTCTTCCGGATCCGGGCCTAAGGTGAACGATAAGTATTTCGGTGCAATAGCGCCCGACAGGTTAAAGGTGACAGGCAGCCATGTCTTCTTTAAAGCCGACGGCAGGAGTCGCGGAAAGATAGGAATCCCTCCTCTCAGAACAACGGGTGTAATGGGCAGCTATGATTCGGAAAATAATGTTCTTACCCTTCTCTTCTGCAATCTTCCGGAGAACGTCACTGACTATGTCAATTCAGCATGGGAACTTCAGAAGGATCCATATTCCGGTGATGCCTATAATTCCTATAATGACGGTCCCCTCGAAGATGGTACGCAGATGGGCCCGTTTTATGAGCTCGAAACATCTTCGCCGGCCGCCGGGCTGGCTCCGGGTGAAAGTATAATACACACCCAGACAACCGTGCATATAACCGGATCAAGAAAAAATATTGATGATGTTGCCCGCAGAATACTGGGGGTTGGATTAGATGCGATAGAAAGAGTTTTCAGGTAATTGCGACAATGATCAGATCAGTCCGCGGTTCCTCAGAAGAGGCTCAATTTCCGGTTCACGGCCTCTGAAATTCACATACATCTTCATTGGATCCATGGTACCGTTTCTCTCGAGTATATTCCGGCGGAATGACAGGGCTGTTTCCCTGTCAAAAATACCTTTACTCCGGAATGCCTCATAAGCATCATTATCGAGCACTGCCGACCAGATATAACTGTAATAGCCTGCATCATAACCGCCGGTGATATGAAGGAAATAGGTGCTTCTGTACCGCGATACAATCTCCGGTATCAGGCCCACCGATTTGAAATAATTTCTTTCATATTCCTGTATATTAATGGCAACAGGTGCCTCAAGGGTATGGAATGACATATCAAGCAGCGAAGCAGCGAGATACTCAACAGTTTCGAAACCCTGGTTAAAGAGCCTGCTTTTCCGGATTTTTGCAACAAGCTCATCAGGTATAACTTCCCCTGAAGCGTAATGTTTGGCATAGAGCTTAAGAACTTCAGGCTCTATAGCCCAGTGTTCCATAATCTGCGACGGCAACTCAACAAAATCTGTAGCAACAAAGGTCTCATGATAGACTGCTTTGTTGAAAAGGCTCTCAAGAGCGTGCCCGAATTCATGAAACAGAGTTGAGACCTCCTCGAGACTGAGAAGAGCGGGAGTATCACCTGAAGGCCTTGTGAAATTAAATACTGTTGTTACGACAGGTTTTATTTCCTTATTCTTTTCAATATGGTGCGATCTGTATGTTCCGCACCAGGCACCCTGCTGTTTACTTGCACGCGGAGGAAAATCGAAATAGAGTATTCCGGTATGCGAGTTATCAGCTTCAACCACTTCAAAAGCCAGGGCTTCGGGATGGGGCAGCGGTACGTCCGCAAGTGGTTTGAACCTGATGCCGTATAGCCGTTCTGCCACGTCAAAGGCGCCCTTCAGCACATTCTCCAGCTTAAAATAGGGGCGCAGTTCACTGTCATCCAGATCATATTTGTTTTTCCTTACCTTCTCGGCATAATACCACCAGTCCCACGGTTCAATCTTAAATCGCCTGCCCTCAGAGGATGCGAGTGACTGCATTTCATCGCGTTCCCTTACGGCAACCGGTATGGCTTTCTGCCAGAGATTATTAAGCAGGGTAAAGACATTTTCCGGATTTCCGGCCATGGATTTTTCCAGAACCAGGGAGGCATGATCCCTGTATCCCAGGAGTTTTGCCCGTTCGGCCCTGAGTCGTATAATCTCGGCAAGTATTTCATTGTTGTCGTATTCATTTCCGTTGTTTCCCCTCATGATATATGCCGTAAACAACTCCTTTCTCTTTTCCCGGTTCTCGGAGTATGTCAGGAATGGAAATATGCTTGGTCTCTTGGTTGTAAAGACCCACCTGCCTTTCAGTCCGGCTGCCTCAGCCTCTTCTGCGGCAGAGGCAATAAGGGTTTCAGGGAGCCCTGCAAGGTCTTTTTCATTATCAATGACAAGCCTGTAGTTATTGGTCTCAGCCAGGACATTCTGGCTGAATTTTACTGTCAGAACCGAGAGTCGCTGATTTATTTTCTTAAGAGTATCCTGACCTTCCCTGTCAAGTCTTGCACCGTTTCGTAAAAAACTTTTATAAAGGTTCCCGAGCATAAACTGCTGTTCGTCTGTAAGAGAATATTTTGCACGGTTTTCATAGACTTTGCTGATTTTTTCAAAGATCACCGGGTTAAGCATCACTTCGTCCCCGAAAGCAGACAATAAAGGTGATATTTTAATCTCAACCTCCTGTATGGTGTCATTGGTATTTGCGCCTGCCTGGGCAAAAAACACATCGCTTACCCTGTTAAGCAGAGATCCCATCCTGTCAAGGGCTTCAACAGTGTTCTTAAATGTCGGTGTTTCTTTGTTTTCAATTATTTTCTTCAGATCTTCCCTTGCCTCATCAAGGCCTTTTTCAAATGCAGGCAGGTAATGGCCTGCCCTTATCCTCCCGAACGGAGGGAGATTGAACGGGGTTTTATATTCACTGAAAAAAGGGTTTGACATATCCTCTGTTTTTTCTGCTTTGTTACAAGACTGTGTAATGCCGAAAGCCAGAAGTGCAATCAGCTTTAAAGAATTTCTTATATTCATTTTGCAATTTTTGAAAGGAGTACTAAGATAAGAATTATACATTATCTCTAAGTATTCAAATATCATGATCTTTATTGAGCATACGGAAATTGTAATAAATAGAATACATTTATTTATATTTGCGGCGCCTACGGCCACCAATTCTGATTGGTCAGTTACAGGGAGAGATGCCAGAGTGGTCGAATGGGGCGGTCTCGAAAACCGTTGTTCCGCTATCGCGGGACCGGGGGTTCGAATCCCCCTCTCTCCGCACCGGAAAATTGCCCCCGCAGCTTTACAACTGCGGGTTTTTTGCTTTTCTGTCCTGCCAGCACCTCTCTCCCCTCTGCTCACACTCACTCTCACACTCACTCTCACACTCACTCTCCCACTCTCTCTAACCCTCACTCTCACCTCCTCCTAATTCCACCTTTCCGGATAGAGAGGGGGAGGGCGTAATGTGTGATATTTGTTCATCTGTATGAGTTCATACGGTAAAAAATTGTATATTCATTCACAAATAAAACCGCTTATGAAATACAGAATATTTGGCAAATCAGGATGGAAAATCAGTGAGATAGGTTACGGGATGTGGGGACTGGCCGGATGGACAGGCTCTGACGATGAAGAAACGTTTCGCTCTCTTCAGATGGCTGTCGACCTGGGTTGTAACTTTTTCGATACTGCCTACGCCTATGGTAACGGTAAAAGCGAGTCGCTGCTCGGACAACTTGTAAGGGCCAACAGCGACAAAAAACTTTATACGGCGACAAAAATCCCGCCAAAAAACCTTAAATGGCCAGCCCGCGATGAATTCACTGTCGACGACTGTTACCCTCCCGAACATATTGAGGAGTATGTTGAAAAGAGTCTGAAGAATGCCGGATTCACTTCATACGATCTTGTGCAGATACACACCTGGAATGATAAATGGCTTGATGATGAAAGGCTTATGAAGAAGTTGCTTGACCTGAAGGGACAGGGATTTTTCAATGCAATCGGGATAAGCATAAACAGATGGGAGCCATGGAACGGCATCAGGGCTGTAAGAAGCGGTTTAATTGATGCTGTGCAGGTAATCTACAATATTTTCGACCAGAACCCCGAAGATGAACTTTTTCCTGCATGCCGTGAAATGAATGTGGCTGTAATTGCCAGGGTCCCTTTTGATGAGGGGTCTCTTACTGGCACTCTGACATTGGACTCAAAATGGCCTGAGGGCGACTGGAGAAATACATATTTTGTTCCGGAGAACCTTATTCCTACGGTCGAAAAGGTTGACGCACTTAAAAAGTCAGTGCCCGCAGGCATGACTTTACCTGAGATGGCTCTTCGCTTTATACTAAGCGAACCAGCCGTCGCCACCACAATACCCGGAATGAGAAAAACCACCCATGTAACTTCCAATATGAAAACAAGTGACGACGGCCCGCTGAGCCCTGACCTGATCAGAGAGCTTAGAAAACACCGATGGGACAGGAAGCCACGGCCATGGTCACAGTAATAAGAGAACAAAGTTTTTAACTTAAAACCAATACCTATGAAATCCTTTCCCGGAATCCTGATATCAATGTCTTTTGTTGCAATGTTATTTTCGGTATCATGCCGACAGGAAACAGGTAAAACCAACGGTAAATCATTTCCCGCCTCCTACCTTGAAGAGATGACAATCTCACGGTTGCACCAGGGTTATATGAAAGGTGAATTCACTGTGCACAGGGTTGTATCGGATTACATCGAAAGGATAAATGCCATTGATAAAAACGGACCCTGTCTTAACTCTGTGATAACCATAAATCCGGATGCTCTTGTAATTGCAGATTCGCTCGACAAAGTTCTTAAACACTCAGGTATGTCGGGGCCCCTTTTCGGGGTTCCGGTTATGCTTAAAGACAATATCGACACCCACGATAAGATGCCAAATACAGGCGGATCAAGGGCCCTTGCCAGATCATTCCCGGCGAAAGACAGTTATGTAGCGGCAAGGCTCAGAATGGCTGGTGCAATAATAATTGCGAAAGCCAATCTGAGCGAGTGGGCCAATTTCAGGTCGACAAGCTCATCCAGCGGCTGGAGCGGCATTGCGGGGCAAACCAGAAACCCGTACGTACTCGACAGGAATCCGTGCGGTTCGAGCTCAGGTTCAGCAGTAGCCGTATCTGCCAATCTGTGTATGACTGCAATAGGCACAGAAACAAACGGTTCTGTCGTATGCCCTTCAAATAACAATGGCATCGTAGGTATAAAACCAACCGTGGGCCTCATCAGCCGTTCGGGAATAATTCCCATTTCCTTCTCACAGGACACACCCGGACCAATGGCAAGGACAGTGGAAGATGCAGTAAGAATGCTTGGCCCACTGACCGGTATTGACGAACGCGATTCTAAAACTTCAGATTCACGCGGTCTGGCAAAGGACGATTACACTCCTTTTCTTAAGGGTAATGGCTTATCCGGCAAAAGAATAGGTCTTCTTCGTGATATGATGGGATTCAACAGGATAGTTGATACTATAATTTCAAGAGCTGTACGTGACATGGAAATGAATGGTGCGGAAGTGATAGACGTCCGGTCCCCTTCAAGAGGCTACAGTGCAGCTTCATATCAGGTAATGCTCTATGAGTTCAAAGACGGGATAAACAGATATCTCTCTTCCCTCGACAGCAGCATACCTTACCGTACCCTTGATGATCTCATTGAGTTTAACAGAAGAGACTCCGTTGAGTTAAGGTGGTTTGGGCAGGAGGTTTTTGAAGCTGCCCGTGAAAAAGGAGGTCTTGAATCGCAGGAATACAGGATTGCCCTTGAAAGGATGCATCAGGCTTCGCGGCGCAACGGCATTGACCGGCTTCTAAGGGAATACAACCTTGATGCTCTTATTGCGCCCACCGGGTCACCTGCATGGAAAACTGACCTTATCCTGGGAGATCATTTCACAGGAGGCAGTTCATCACTTGCCGCGATAGCAGGTTACCCGTCAATAACTGTACCGGCAGGATTTATTGAAGGTCTTCCGGTTGGAATATCATTTTTTGGTACAGCCTGGAGTGAACCGGTACTTATTGAGATAGCATACGGATACGAACAGGCCACCATGCACAGGAGACCGCCGCAATTCAGAACTTCGGACTGACTAAAGCTCTGTTGAAGTTTCCTTTATGTTCCAGCCTCCGGTTTTCAGGAAGGGCTTTTTACCTGCCAGCTTCTCCTCAGGGCAGCTAACCGTAAGATTAAGCGACTCCCCCGGAGCTAAAGTAAAATAGTTAGCCGACCAGAACGAGGGCGTAATCTCCTCATCACCCGACATAAGCCGGAGATTGATAAAGAATGCTATTCTGTCCGAAGGATTGCTGACAGCTAAGCTCCACCTTCTTTCATTTTCTGTTACTGTATTGCCCGTAAGCTTAATTATAACATTAGTTTCAGAAAGTGAGTTGAGTGCTGTGAAATCGTTCGACGCCGAATGCCAGTAAACATTGTGCGAAATATTTTTCCCGGTTTTACCGGATAAATTAAGCACTATAAAAGAGACTCCCGGGTTTTTTGAAAGAGCGTCGGCAAGTGAAATGCTGCCTGCAGAAGAGGGGCCTTCAAGACTCACCTTTTCAGACCGGCTGTAAATAAGTTTTGACTTTATATCGTATATTTTTATTACTGACTCAAGGTTGGAAAGCGGCTTAAAGGTTCTGTTAACATATTCTACCAGCAGGTCTTTCGGATTAAACTGTATATGGACAGGTTCGCAGGCATTTTGCATAAAGTAATAACCTGCGTTGGGCATAAGATACCAGTCGTACACCTGCCAAACCACACTTGGGAAGGCTGCATTCAGTTTCCAGAGCATCACACCGCCTGTTTCGTTGAGTCTGTGACCGGCTGCTTCAAATATTCCACGGTAGCCGCTTGCATTCATAAGCTGCATTTTATCGGAGAATTCTTTCATTGTCGCAGGTGGTCCGTAATGTTTTACCATTTCGTTATAGTAGAGGTCGTAGCGTCCGTTGCCTGTGGCAGCATCATGGTATCCCCATGAATGGTTAAGCGGAAAGGGAAGGCTCTTATCCCACACCAGGTTTGTTATTATTCCGGGGAGATTTTCGTATGGGGGTTGGGAAGGCAGGCCGGTTTCATCCTTGAACACCCAGTCGCGTCCGGCGTCAGCTCTTCTGAAGTATTCGGCCGGGGTCTGCCAGGTGTAAGGACCTCCGCTGTAAACACCTGCCGGCAGCCCGTCGGGCCATGAGGCATCCCATCCTTCGGGCAGCCGGGCAAAACCTGAGGAGCTTGGTATAAAAGGTCTGGTGCCGTCAAGTCTGATAACACTGTCGCGCATGGCGTAATACAGTTCCTTTCGTGCATGCCCTTCGTTTCCTCCCGTCCATACCATAAGGCTTGGATGATTCCTGATCCTGTAAATTGTGCTTGTCACATTCTTTTTAAATATCTCACCGTCAAGAGGCCAGTCGGGTGAACCTTTGAATTCTCCCTGGGTATCGCCTGTTATCCAGAAATCAGACCATATGAGCAATCCATAGCGGTCGGCAGCATCGAAAAACCAATCTGGCGGTGTCACTCCGCCACCCCAGATTCTTACGAGGTTAATATTTGAATTCCTGCATAGTCTGAATTCATAATCATAGCGTATCGAATCCCGGTTAAGCATCATGTCGGGGACCCATGCGCCGCCTGTAATATGTATACGGCGGCCATTGACATAAAAATCCCTGCGCCAGGTCCCGTTTACCTGAACGGCTTTTGTGGCAACGGTACATATGCCTGTAAGAAACGATACTTCATCAGAGCCCTCATTCTGTCCGTGATAACTGATTATTATCCTGTAAAGATGAGGTCTCCCGTACCCGTTTGGCCACCATAACACAGGGTTTTTGATGGTCAGTTCACTGGTATTTGTCTTATTGTAAGTGACTTCGCGGGCTGCTCCGGGATCAAGGGTGAGTTCTTTAGTGAAAGTGACTTTGTTTCCGCTGAAAGTTTCAGGAATCAGTGAGACGGTAATCCGGCCCCTGGCAGTTCGTGTGCTGAAGTTTTTTACCCCGAATGAAATGCTCACCTCGGCAGTGGCAGTATCCGGCAATGCAGGGAGGTTGGTGATCACTTTGGGTTTATCTATCACAACCTGTCCCGATGTTCTCAGGTAAACAGGTTGCCATATACCAATGTTTCTGTCCCTCACAGGAGGGATCCAGTCCCACCCCACCGAGCAGAGCATTGTGACATTTTTACCTATGTCCCCGGTCTTTCCTCCGTTTAAATAGAAATCACCCATGGCTTCAAGCTGTTCGGTATCAGGCAGTCCGGGATAGTCGAGAGGATAGATTTTAACGGCAAGGGCATTCTTCCCGCCGGCAATTATCTTTCCTGAAATATCAAATCTGTATTCTGAGAACATACCGGCCATTTCAGAGGAATCGGCAATCTGTTTTCCGTTCAGCCACACTCCTGCCCTGTAGTTGATACCTTTGAAAATAAGTTCAAAATGTTTTCCCTCATCATCTTCCGGCACATTGAATTCGGTTCTGAACCAATAAGGTTTGCTCCAGGGATTTGGGAGACCCGGAAGATGGCTGTATTTTTCAAGGCCATATTGTCTGTTAAACTCATCAGAGGCATCCGGTATTAACATGTTATTCAGGCCATAATATGGGTCGGGATAGATTTTATTCCGGACTAGAGCCGAAAGCACCGTGGAGGGGACTTTAACCGGCATCCAGTAAACAGGGGATATATAGCCGGGTTGGGAAATAATGTCAGGAGGGTCCGGGACCACGTGTGAAGACTGCATACGGAATTCGCTGATTTCTGATAGTTTAACGGACTGACCGGCTGCCGTAAATGCAATGACCTGAAGAGTCAGAAGGCATGCCGGAAAATGAAGTAGTATCTTCATAGCTGAGCTTTTATAAAACAGAATAACTTAGAGGAGAAAATATTTCATCCGGTTTTTATCGAAAATACAAATATACTTATATAAGGAATGAAAAGAATT
Organism: Bacteroidales bacterium; assembly: GCA_029974835.1. Taxonomy (GTDB): domain Bacteria; phylum Bacteroidota; class Bacteroidia; order Bacteroidales; family VadinHA17; genus LD21. Next base: position 60,825 of record JARKQN010000016.1, on the reverse strand, counting down.
CTAATTGACATGGACGGAGTTCTGGCAGATGTATACAGCAGGCTTTTTGAGCTTCATAAAGAGGTCACAGGGGAGTTATTATGTCAGGATGATGTGGCAGGCAAGCTTGAAGAGGAAGCGTTTCCGCTGCAAAGGCAGTGGGTTATGTCGGCCGGATTTTTCAGGAGTCTGCCGGTGATGCCGGGAAGCATTGAAAGAGTGAGGAAGCTGAATGAGAAGTATCATGTGGTTATTATTTCACTTGCCACTGAATTTCCGGCGAGTCTTACAGACAAGCAGTATTGGCTGCACGAGCATTTTCCGTTTATAACCTGGCGTCAGATTGTTTTCTGCGGTGACAAAAGTCTTGTTAAGGCAGATATACTGGTAGATGATCATCCAAAGAATCTTGACACCTTTGAAGGAGAGACCATTATGTTTACACAGCCGCATAATCTGTATCTGACAACGAGGCACAGGAGGGCGGGCAACTGGGACGAGATTGAGAGGATGTTGTTATAGAAAACATTTGCGGTGGCATCAGGGATATTTTCAGTTGCCTGATAACTTTTATTACCTGATAATTTTTATTAAATAAAAATTCTTATTAAATGATAATTTTTATTAAATGATAAATTTTATCATTTGATAATTTTTATTATCTGATAATTTTTATTGTTTGATATTTTTTATCACCTGATAATTTTTCTTATCTGATAATTTTTATCACCTGATAATTTTTTTTATTTGATAATTTTTCTAACCTGAAAAATTCCATTACCCGGTAAAAATTACCCCCTTTGGAAACCTTTTTTTACTTAAAATACCGCGTTCTGCATTATAACCCATACATATTTTGTAATTTACTTCCCTTATTGACCGGCATAATACGTAAATGATTAATTAACTTAACCAAAAAACCTGATCAAAATGGATAATAACACAAAGCCACCCGCAACAAGACTTCATTCACTTGACGCCCTCCGTGGATTCGACATGTTCTGGATTATGGGAGGAGAATCAATCTTCATAGGCCTGGCAACCCTTACAGGCTGGCCTCTCTTTAAATGGTGTGCCGAACAGCTTGAACATGTTCAATGGCACGGCTTTCACTTTTACGACATGATTTTCCCCCTCTTCCTGTTCATAGCCGGCATATCATTCCCTTTCTCACTGGCTAAACGAAAAGCTGCGGGTGAAGACAGGAGTAAAATCTATAAACACGTTTTCTTCCGTGGTTTAATTCTGGTTCTCCTCGGGATTATTTACAACAACGGTATCAGGTTTAATTTTGGAGAGCTTCGGTACGGCAGCGTTCTTGGCAGAATTGGTCTGGCCTGGATGTTTGCAGCTCTTATCTACCTTAATGCAAAACTCTCATGGAGAATCGTATGGTTCTGGACTTTACTGATCGGATACTGGCTTATAATGGCATTAATACCTGCACCTGACGGAAACGGCGCCGATGTCTTCTCCAGGGAAGGAAATATTGCCAGCTATATCGACAGGATACTGATGCCCGGCAAACTTTATCTCGGCAATCACGACCCTGAGGGTCTTATGAGCACAATACCCGCAATTTCAACGGCACTGCTTGGAATGTTTACCGGGGACTTTCTTATCTCCGGACTTTTCAGCGAAAAACTGATTAAAAAGGCCGGCGTGATCTTCATTGCCGGCGTGCTTTTCATTCTTCTCGGACGTTTATGGAACCTGGCATTCCCGATTAACAAAAACCTGTGGACAAGCTCATTTGTATGTTTTGCCGGCGGACTGAGCCTTCTCTTCTTTTCAATCTTTTACCTGATCATTGATGTGTGGGGTTTCAGGAAATGGGCTTTTTTCTTTGCGGTAATTGGCATGAATCCCATCACTATTTATCTGGCTAACAGGATTATAAATTTCAGATCAGCTACAAGATTCTTCTTCGGAGGGTTTACTGAAATACTGCCTGAAACATGGGGAACACTTATAAGCGGCATCGGGATAACCGCCGTAGGATGGATTTTCCTGTATATTCTTTATAAGAAAAAGATATTCCTCAGGATCTGAGGAGTAAAAAAATTCTGCCCTGACCCTATGTTAGGATCAGGGCAGAATGAAAAAACCGTTTAAGCCAGTTTCCAGGGTTCCCTGTATGTGTAATGCATTAGTTTTGCAGCTTCCTCATCATCCACGAATGTTTCGGTTTCAGGGTTCCATTTAACCGTGGGTTTCAACTCGCAGGCGATATTTCCGACAGTGCATACCAAAGTAGTATGATGGCCTATATCGACAGATGCAACGGGATCCTTTCTTGAACGTACCGATTCGATAAAGTTAACCTGGTGAGGTATCCTGGTTTCATATGGCATATTGGCCTGTTCCTCCTTCTTTTCCGGGAAAAGTTTGGGATCGGAGGCGTTAAAAAATCCCCTTGCCACTTCAATCCATCCATTGTCGCCGTGGAATTTGACTCCCTTTGTTTTCTTTTCATCCCATGTTTCTGAAGTAAGAACAGTGCCATTGGCATATTTAAATGACATAAATTCGGTTCCGTCGCCTATCGGTGAAGCTTCAACAGGTCCGCTGTTATCCATTCCCAGACCCCACTGGGCAATATCGAACATATGGGCACCCCAGTCGGTTGTGAAACCGCCTCCCATCTCCTTATACCATCTCCATGCACCCCAGATTTCCTCGTCTTTTTTGGGGTCGAGCGATATAGGCGGATTGAGCTGGCTGTTATAATGAATGTTTCCCGGCAGCGGGCCCAGCCAGAGATCCCAGTTGAGATCCGCAGGAACGGGCTCTTCGGGCAGGTTGTAAGGTGTTGGAGGCGCCCCCACATAGGCATTTACCAGTGAAATTTTACCTATAGCACCGCTCTGCACCAGTTTTACAGCATGTGCAAATGTCTCGTCCGATCTCTGCTGGCTTCCGACAGCCAGTATTCTGCCTGTTTCCCTTACAGTTTTGCGAAGCATCTGAGACTCATAGATTGTAAACGTCATCGGCTTCTCAAGGTAAACGTCCTTACCTGCCCTGCAGGCGGCAGTTGCAATAATGGCGTGATAGTGGTCGGGAGTTGCAATAACCACTGCGTCAATATCCTTGCGTTCGAGAAGATCCTGAAACTTTTCATAGGTTTTAATTTCAACTTTCTTCCCGGCTTTGGAGTAAAACTCATTTACCCTGTTTTCAAACCTGGTGCGTTTTACACCGTATACGTCGCAGCCTGCAAGTACCTCGACACCCGGCACCTGCAGGAAGCCGTTAAGGAGAAACATAGCCTGCCGGCCCAGTCCGATAAAGCCCAGCCGGACAAGGTCGGATGCCGAAGCCTGCTGTTTTTTGGAGCGGCCGCAGCTCGCTGTTGACGGCAGTATAAGGATTCCTGCCATTCCAATGGCAGAAGCCCCAAGGAACTGCCTCCTTGAAATTCGTTTTACGTTCTTCATTTTGTTATTGGTTTGGTTTAAGTTTTATTATCAGGAAATTTTAATTCTGAACCTTTTGTTTTTCCAGCAGGTTTCTGTACCGAAGCAATGCCTCCACAAAATAATAATCGGCATAGGTAAGAGGCACATCCACCTCGCTTTTGCCGGGCAGTGAACCTACACTGTGTTTCAGAATAAAATTGCCGTTTTCTCCAGGTTTTGCCAGATATTCCGGCGACGCCAGCGTTCTCAGTTGCTTTTCTGCCACTTCGAGATATTTTGCTCCGGTTTCTTTGTCAACGTAACCGCTCAGTTCTATCAGTGCAGAGGCCATTATCGCACCTGCCGATGCATCTCTCAGTGCATTTGGAATATCCGGTGCATTGAAATCCCAGTAAGGAATCTTGTCGGCAGGCAAATTCGGATGGTTTATCAGAAAGGCAGCTATGTTCTTTGCCTGGTCAAGATAGCGTTCAAGGCCTGTTTCGCGGTACATGACGGTATAACCGTAAAGTCCCCACACTTGTCCTCTTGCCCATGCAGATTCGTCTGAGTATCCCTGGTGTGTCTGTTTCACTTCAACACGCCCTGTAATTGTATCATAGGAAACCACATGCCACGAACTATAGTCTGGCCTGAAATGATTTTTCATTGTAGTGTCGGAGTGGCTTACACATATTTTATAGTATGTTGAATCACCTGTTTTCTTAAACGCCCACATCAGGAACTCAAGGTTCATCATATTATCGATAATAACGGGGCATTGCCATTGCCTGCGGCTGTTCCACGACTGGATACAACCAATTTTAGGTCTGAACCGTGTTATAAGAGATTGAGCGCCTGTAAGCAGAACTTCATTGTAACTTATCTCGCCGGTCATTCTTAGCCCGTTGCCGAAACTGCAATAGAGCATGAACCCAAGGTCGTGCGTGCCTTTGTTATTCTTTTCCTTTTCGACTCTTGAGGTCATTTCAGTCGCATACTCCAGTATTTTGCTATCTCCGGTGTATTCATAGAGGTACCAGAGAGTTCCGGGTACAAAACCCGAGGTCCACCAGTTTGAACGTGCTGTAATAAGTTTTCCGGCGGTGTCAATGGTGCGAGGCAGAAGATCAGGCTTGTCCTTCATTACTTCAGCCAGCATCATATACTGGTCTTTCGCTGCAGATAGTGACCTTTCAATCACTTTGTCCATTGGTTCCGGTTTGCTGCCGCATGAAGAAAGCATCACAACACATGCAGCGGACAGGGTAAAAAGCAGTTTGTTTTTCATGTCAGGGTTTTATTGGTTTGAGTTTGCTAAAAATATTAAATTCTTCACAAATCCGTTATATCCCGTCTTTCATTTTTTGTTTTCTTGATCTAAACCAATAAACGGAAATATCGCAATATGAGTAATATGGCGGCCCGTGAAGCATGGCAGTAAAAAATTTCTTTTCCTGCATACGTAAAATATCCCTGCGGGTTTTCCAGAATCCGCAATTATATGCGGTTGCCAGAAATGCAATCCTTTCCGTGCTTCCTGCGGGGGGAAGTTCAAATTCTGATTCACAGATCTTAAGAAAACTCACAAGGTACAACAGCTGGGAACGGATATTTTCAAGATCGTTCAATACCGATGCCCTGTACTGCCATGAACGCTTTTTACCCCGGTTCTTTTCAGAAATCAGTTCTTCCACCTGTGCGACAGACTCAGACTCAAACCCGAGAACCCTTTCTGCAAATGAAGGTTTCATCTGGAAGGGACCTACAGAGAAATCTGCATATTCGCTTCCGGTATTTACGTAAAGTGCCTTGAGCAGAGTAATCTCAATTTTATCGCGCAGGGATGAATACCTTACAAGTTCAGGAAAGACAATTGCCATTGCCTCATCGAAATCGATATTATATTTTTCAAGAACGGGTTTTATCCAGTATCCGTTTCCCTCAACAAATTCCTCAGCCTTAATCCAGTTCCTGCCGAAAATCTTAACATAATCAATCTGCGCGGAAAGTCTCAAAGGACAATCCGCCAAAATAAAAAGACAGATCAGGGCTGACCGAAAAGAACAAACTATTTTGTAGTCATGACGTCCGGGCATGTCCGGCAGCATCTATTTGATGTACGGCGTTTCTCTGAATGAATGCAGGCTTAAAAAGGCAGACTGCATCTCATTATCGCATTCCGTTTTGGTGAAAAGTACATGTAAGCAAGGTAGATTTTACCGTTCACGGGTAAAAGATGAGGATTAAAAAGTTCCTGTATTTTTCTTCCGTCGCTAATGGTAAGTGTACCATAGGTGTAGGTTGCATACAGCTTGTTATCTGAGCTTATAAATACTTTACCGGCACTTAAGGTGGCAAAATCAAGGGTTAAAAGGGGTTTTCCCTTCAGGTCGCTGACAGTATTTTCTGAGACAATCAGTATTTCGTTGTATTTCATATCTGCCTTGAGAACTGAATTAATTATGGTGGCATCATTTATTGCCGCACCGGGTATATTGGTAACCAGTTTGGGCAACATCGCCTGTGTTCCACCGCCGGCCGCAATCCTCTCCTGCATCATCTGGGCATACTGCATCGCCAGCTGCATTTTCTCCGCTTCAGTCTTGGCGTTTTCAATGGCTGCATCCATCTTTTTACCTTCGCTTTCAGAAACGGGGATGTTTTCAACCACTGTTGCGGCAAACTTGTCTCTCTGTGATGAAATAACGAAGTTGCCCACTAATCCGAAAGGACCGTAAGTTTTTCCTCCGAAACTTATTAAAAATTTATCTCCCTGGCGCTTAATATATTCAGGGTATTTCTCTTCAGGTTTCAGGTTTTCCTCTTCTGAATTAACCAGATCCCTGAACTGCTTCACCCGCTGATCATTCTCTTTCATAGGTCCTTCAATAACCCCGGATTTTGATATATAATAGCTGTCCGATAATTTGTCGTATAGGAGTATCCTTCCGTCACTTAATACGGCAATATTCAGCTCGGAGTAATCAATTTTATATTTCCCCATTTCCATAATGAGTTCTGCATCGCTGCAGGCCGACGGCGGTTCGGGCGCAGTTTGGGTATTCTCTTTTGCAGAGTTCCCGAGGATTTCCTGCTGGACAGCATTTTTTACGTTTCTGAGAAATTTACCTGCCTGGGAATAGGAAAGGGTATTGGCTGCCAACAAAATGACCACTGAAATACTTATGATTCTTTTCATTTAATTGATTATTGGTTTCCGATATGTTTCTTTAAGAGAGAATATGAATCTGTGAAAAACTTACCTTCCTGAATATGTTACGGAGCGGTTCATCAAAATTAACATTTTGGATTAATAGTCAAATAGGAATAAAAAAGATTATTTTAGCATGGAAGTAAAATATTTCATTTTTTGATGAAAGAAATTCTGGTAATAGGCAGTTCAAATACCGACATGGTAATCAAAACCGACAAGATTCCGGGACCGGGAGAAACCATTCTGGGAGGTAAATTCCTTCTCAACCCGGGTGGAAAAGGGGCCAACCAGGCTGTGGCGGCGACCCGTCTGGGTTGTAAGGTCACATTCGTCGGCAAGAGGGGGAATGACCTCTTCGGGAACCAGACAGTAGGGTTGCTGATGCGGGAAGGAATTGATACTGAGTTCTTTATTAAAGACAATGATCTGCCATCAGGAGTTGCATTGATTACGGTTGATGCCAATGGCGAGAACAGTATAGTTGTTGCTCCCGGCGCAAACGGCAATCTTTTGCCGGAAGATCTCCCGGATGAAATTTTTGACAGTAATCGTTATCCTATACTTCTCCTTCAGCTCGAGATACCCGTAAAGACGGTTGAATATGCAGTAAATAAAGCCTGTAAGCATGGTATAAAAACTATTCTCAACCCTGCTCCCGCCACAAATCTCTCTCCCGGTTTATTGAAATGCATATCTTACCTGACGCCAAATGAGATTGAAGCTGAATCACTTACAGGTATCACAATCAGCGACTCCATTTCATGTCATAAGGCCGCTACGGTTTTATCTGAAATGGGTGTAAAAAATGTCATCATTACTCTCGGAGAAACCGGCGCCTATGTTTTATCTGACGAGTTCACGGGTCTCATGGAAGGAGTAAAAGTGGACGCTGTCGATACCACGGCAGCCGGTGATATTTTTAACGGTGCACTTGCCGTTGCGCTGGCAGAGGGAAAAGAACTTCCCGAAGCCGTCAGGTTCGCCAATAAAGCAGCTTCAATTTCGGTGACCCGTCTCGGAGCACAGGCATCTGCACCTTTCAGGAATGAAGTTGAAGGTAGTTGAATGAACCTGCAATGCCATTATGTGAGCTTATCATTTCCCGGGCCCCTCTTTAACCCCGTTTAAATTTATCCACTGAAGCCACAGCTTCAAACTGCCGGCCCACGACGAAATATGGGGATTATTTGATGCCAGTCCGAAACCGTGGCCGCCTTCGGAAATTATATGTATTTCGGCGGGAATGTTGTTTTTGCGCAGAGCCTCGTACATCAGCAGGCTGTTTTCGACCGGAACACTTTTATCATCATTTGCATGAACAAAGAATGCCGGAGGGGTATCGGCCTTCACCTGGAGTTCATTTGAATAGTATTCAACAAGTTCCTTTGGCGGGTTCTTACCCAGTAATGATTCGCGCGAACCTGCATGGGTATATGGCGTTGTGAATGAAATAACAGGATACATCAGTATCATAAAATCGGGCCGGCAGCTTATCTGTTCAACCGGGTCGGCCGATGCTTTATTGCCGTAATCAAAATGAGTGCCCAGTGTTGAGGCCAGATGACCGCCTGCCGAAAATCCCATCACTCCTATCTTTCCGGGATCAATATTCCATTTTGAAGCGTTGTACCGTACCATTCGCATGGCTCTTTGAACATCGGACAAAGGTACTTTGTGAGGCTCCGTCACATTTGCCGACACCGGCAGGCGGTATTTCAGAACAATCCCCGCCACGCCTATGGAGTTAAGAAATTTCGCAACGTCCTTGCCTTCCTTGTCCCACGCAAGAATCCTGTACCCGCCGCCCGGGCATATAATGACTGCCTGCCCGGTTGAAAACTGCTTTGCCGGCAGGTAAACGGAAATATCCGGGGCAACGACATCCGAAATCCTCGTTATATCGGTCTGAACAACGTTTTCTTTCACTTCCGCATTATTCGAATAAGGCACCTTGCCTTCATAAAGTGGAAGAACAAACTCCTGAGCCGATGCATTCATAAAGGTTACTGCAATAAGTGACCCGAAAAACAGTCTTATTTTCATATCTTTTCATTTAAGAGTTCGATAAATAAATCATCTCCTCTGACTACCATTTTTATTTACAATCTCCCCCCTTCCCATCCTCCCATCTGCTCATCTGCTCATCTGCTCATCTTCTCTCCTTCTCCACCAGTTCGCAAGTATTGATCCGGTAATATTCATCAGCGGCCCGAAAATAGCCGGGGCCAGTCCTACAGTTGCCAGTTTCCCCATCTGCAGAGCCAGCCCGGATGCCAGTCCGCCGTTCTGCATTCCCACTTCGAAAGCAATTGTACGGCGGTCTCTTTCGGGCATGCCTGTCAGCCAGGCAAAAAAGTATCCCAGAGTGTAGCCGGTGAGATTGTGCAGAAGGCTTGCAATCAGCAGAAGCAGTCCGACATTCAACAGGCTTTCCCTGCCTGACGCAGTAATAATTGTTATTATCACTGCTATTCCTGCCATGGAGAAGAATGAGAGCACCTGTTCCATTATCCTGTTGTCACCTTTAAGATATTTCGACAGTATTAAAGCCCCTGCAGCCGGCAGAAGTAAAAACCAGCCGGCCGACTTCAGAAACCTGAAGACAAATCCTGAGAAACCTGTATGTGCCGATTTTGTGTAAACAAGGGTTGTGATCAGTATCACAGAAATAAAAACAATTATCTGGATCACTGTTGATTTACGGGAAGCATTTCTTTTTGCCACAAGGTTAAATATAAAACCTGCCACAACCGGAAGAATAATCATATTGAGAATGTCGAGCATCATGCTCCAGAAATTTACTTCAATATACTGTCCTGCGAGGGTCTTCATCAGAAACGGAGTGACCAGCGGTGAGAGAACCGTTGTAACCGAACTGAGTGTGACTGCGAGTGCAAGATTGGCTCGTGCAAGAAACGACATGACATTTGAAGCCAGGCCGCTGGGGACACAGCCTATAAGTATTATTCCTGCTGCAATTTCGGCAGGAAAGTTAAAGAGTCTTGCTAGGGTGAACCCTACCAATGGCATTAATGTAAACTGCAGTAAAATACCAATTATTACCCCTTTCGGCATCTTTATTATTCCTGCGAAATCATTTGCACTCATCTGCGAACCCATGCCAAACATAATTATCTGAAGAAGGGGGACAATAAGAGATTTAAGCTGAAAACTGCCTATGGATATAAAATACTGTGGGTAAAACATTGAGGCAGTTACAGCTGCAAAAATCCACAGCGTATAAGAAAAGCCCCTGAGTGCCGGAAAAATTATTATAGCAAAAGAAAGTGTAATAAATGCAGAAACCAGAAATATTCCTGCAGCCTGAATGTGACCGGAAAAAATCAGTAAAGGAACAATTAATAAAAAAACTGATGATAAAATAAACAGGCTGAGATTTTTACGATTATGCATGGATGATGACGTTAATAAATCTTTTTAATCAGCTGCCGGAATGATTACTCAAATATATTTAATTTATGCAGACAGGTAAGAATGTTGATAGCAATACTTTACAGAATGTTTTTATTACATCAACCAGAGAAGGCTTCAGGTCTTGCCGCCACGCTTCTACAGGTTTGGAACAACATTCTCAATTTTAACAGTAACCGGGTTAGGCCATTTGGAGTTGTTATAAATGCGCTGGGCTCTTACCACAGAAATTTCCAATCCTTTTTCGGTTTGCCTGAAACGGCATTCCGGATTAATTCCGGGGTTGTATTCAACCACCAGACTGTTTTGCCCCAAAACGCTTATTTTGGTGTTTTCAGTTGCTTTAACAGATCTCAATATGAAATCTTTTCTGTCTCCCCTGGTCCAGTCATAGATTCCCGTAATGATGGCATAGACTGTTTTCCGGTCTTTCGACGCCGTAAACCATATATTATCCTCATGGGAGATTATCCACGGACGTACTGCCTGAACAGCTTCCTGATTAATAAAACACCAGGCGGCTAATTCTGTCAGGTTTCTTGACTCCGGATCGGGAATCTTTCCATAAGGGTCGAGACCGATATTCAATAAAAGATTTCCTCCTTTGGCCCGTGTTTCAATCAACATTTCAATCAATTTTGTCCCTGACTTTAATTCGTCATTGGTAGGTTTATACTGCCACTGTGTTCCCATAGTAATGCAGGACTCCCAAAGAACATCCCTTATATCTCCCATGATTTTCTGTTCGGGTGTTTCTACCGCTCCTCTTGTAATAACCAGATCGGGTTGCAATCTCCATGCCTCGTCCTTGCATGGTTCTACGGGTTTGCCATCGATGAAAAGCACATCTATTTTGCCGTACCTGCTGAATAATTCGTTGGTTTGCCTGCGAATGAAATCATGATATTTAGCCATGATTTTGTCGCTCAAATCCAATCCCACCCTTCTGACCGTAATATTATTATCATACAAAAATTTGAAATCTTCGGGAGAGTAATATAACCCGACTGCCAAACCGGCTTTACGCACTCCTTCAACATATTCTTTTAATATATCCTTTTTATAGGGTGTATTTGTAATCTTAAAATCAGTGGTTTTAGTGTTCCACATACAAAATCCGGAATGATGTTTGGCAGTGAATACAATATATTTCATTCCGGCAAGTTTGGCCTGCACTGCAATTTTATAGGCATCGAACTCGTCAGGTTCAAACGTCCCGGGCAAATCCTTTATAAAACGGTTGGTGTAATCTTCGGAAGCTCCAACCATCGAGTGGCTGATTACTATTCCGAGCTGACTGTCTATGCTCCAGTGGATAAACATTCCAAACCCGATGTCGCGCAGCCACTCCTCCCTTTCCGGCTTATTCCGGTTGTAACTGGCATTTTCATCCGATGCTATCTGTGCCTTTGAATTTATTGCAAACGCAATAACAAAAAGTAAAATAACTGACCTTTTCATTTTTTCTCAATAGTGCTCCGCCAAAATAATTAAAAAAGGTCTGCTCCGCAAATGCCTCCCCGTATGTTATATCCCGGTTTCGTCATAAAATACGTATTACAAGAGTACTGTTGCAGAGAAAACATTATCCCTGCCGGACTGACATTTAAAGAGGACCAGGTTGTCGTTTCATAACCGATCCGTTAATTGAGAGTTGTTAAGACGGAACCGGTTGCAGTAAAAAGTTTTGAAATATATATAAGGATGAACTGAAAGTTCCTTTGCTTAACTCTTTATAAATAGTCAGATCATGCTTATCTTAGTATGATAAAATATCTTTTACTATCTTTCTGAAGCTTCTGCCATGAAAACCACATCCCCTGCATTATTGATAATGATTATGCTCTCAGCCTTAATGTGCGGCCGGCCGGAGGCCGTCAATCATCCTGTAAAAATAATCTTCGATACCGACCTGGGGCCGGACTACGACGATGTCGGTGCACTTGCATTTCTTCACGCAATGGCCGACAGCGGCAAGGCTGAGATACTGGCCACAATATCATCAAATAAACACCCCCTTGTTGCCCCCTGCATCGATGTAATCAACACTTATTTCGGACGACCCGCAATTCCCGTGGGAGCTCCCGGGTCTCAAGGGGTAAGCCTCTCCGCATCTCAGCACTGGCCCGATTCTATAGTGGCAAAATATCCTCACACTGTCAGATCCACCGAAGAGGTGCCCGATGCAGTATATCTTTACAGAAGAATCCTCTCAACACAGGCTGATTCTTCTGTGACATTAGTCACAGTGGGCTTTCTGACCAATATCGCAAACCTTCTGAAATCGCAGCCCGACAGCCTATGCCCTCTCGACGGAAGGGAGCTTGCTTCCAAAAAGGTTAAAAGACTGGTATCGATGGCAGGCTTCTTCCCTAAAGGGAGGGAATTCAATGTTTTCATGGACTCGACCTCCTCCGAATATGTCTTTAACGAATGGCCGGGTGAAATTATATTTTCAGGTTTTGAAATCGGCTCAAGAATATTTACCGGACTGCGGCTGATTAATTCAGATATTAAGGATAGTCCGGTTAAAGATGTATACCGGATAAGCATTCCTCTTTCAGAGGAAGACAGAAATGGCAGGATGAGCTGGGACCAGACAGCCGTATTGATCGCTGTTTACGGAACAGAAGGCTTCTTCGATACCCGGAGGGGTAATATCATAGTGAACCCCGACGGTTCAAACACATGGGATGAGAATCAGGGAGGCAGGCATGTTTATGTGATACAGAAGATGCCTCTTCCCGATATTACCGGGTTTATTGAAGAGAGGATGATGCACAGGCCGGTTCTAAAATGATTTTTCAATAATCTTTCTGACAAAAGAATAATCATTGGGCGAAGCGACCCGGACAGAGTCTCCGGCCGGCTGAAAGGCAGGGAGGTCAGGTACCGTGCCTGTTGCCCTGAAAGTCTCATCGGCAAATTTCCCCGGATGTGCAGTGGCAAGAAAGATCCCCGTGCAGATATTTGAATCCATGTATTTTTTCAGTCCAAGGTATGCCACTGCCGTATGGGGATCGGCAAGGTAACCATAGGATTCATACAACTCGCGCATGCCGGCAAGGGTTTCATCATCAGTAAACCAGTAACCTGAAATAGTGTTTTTTATGGCTTTGTGATTATCGCCGAAGAGGTGCAGAACCCTTTTAAAATTCCCCGGAGCACCGACATCCATTGCGCTCGAGATGGTTTTAAATGAGGGATGTGGCGTATAAATACCTGTTTTGAGATATATGGGTACGGAATTATTAATATTCGTGGAAGCAATGAATTTCGAAATTTTAAGTCCCATCCTGGCCGCTATAATCCCTGATGTAAGGTTCCCGAAGTTACCGCTGGGCACGCTCACTGCAATGCGGTCTGAATCCTTTTTGATTTTTGACACTGCCTGAAAATAATAGACCGACTGAGGGAAGAGCCGTCCGAAGTTTATTGAATTGGCGGAAGTAAGTACAATCTTCTTTTTTAGGTCAGCATCTGAAAAGGCCATCTTAACAAGTCTCTGGCAGTCATCGAAATCACCCTGAAGTTTTACTGCGGTGATGTTTCGTCCGGCCCGTGTGATCTGTTTTTCCTGAACTGGGCTAATTCTTCCGGAAGGATAAAGAACCACAACCCTTATCCCTTCCTTCTCTGAAAAAGCATTTGCAACAGCTCCGCCGGTATCACCCGAAGTAGCTGCAAGCACAGTAATTTCCCTGCCGGTTCTGCCGGCAAACCAGGATAACAGTCCTGCAAGGAACCTTGCCCCTACATCCTTGAAGGCAAATGTGGGGCCGTGAAAAAGTTCAAGGACATAAAGTCTGTCAGAGAGCTCCACAACCGGTATTTCAAAACTAAGGGCTTTATCAGCGATGCTTTTAATGACATCTTCCGGGATGTCATCACCAAAAACAGGTTTTGTAACCCTGAATGCAATCTCGGCAGGGCTGAGATGTTCCATTTCATAAAAAAATGTATCGGGCAAAACCGGTATGATTTCAGGCATGTATAATCCGTCGTTTGCATCAATACTTTTAAGGAGCACCTCTTCGAGGGATGCCCTCCGTGACGGGTCAGATGTGCTGTAATATTTCATTGTATATCATTGATTTCAGCGTTAATCAGAGAGGCTCCGGGGGCCATCAGGGGAGAAATTATCAGGTCGGAGGAGAGTCCGGCTGCCAGAAAAGCTTTCTGCATTGCAGAGCCGACTGCTTCGGATGATACGTTTCCCGTACATAGGGCAAATACAGAGGGTCCCGATCCTGATATTCCGCAGCCAATGGCTCCGGCTTCCAGTGCGGCTTTCTTCGCAGAATGAAATCCGGGAATCAGCTGTGTACGCCGCGGTTCTGCCAGGAGGTCGTTCATGGAACGTCCTACCAGATCAAAATCTCCCGTCAGAAGACCGGTCATCAGTGCGGCGGTGTTTGCGCTCTGACGGGTTACGGTACTCAGTGGAAAATCTTTTCTGAGCACACGCCGCGCATCTGAAGTTTTAACTTCAATGTGGGGATGTATAACGACACACTGAATTCCTTCCGGGATTTTTACCGTTATAATGTCGAGGGGATCATAGCTGCGTATCAGCACAAAACCTCCTAGCAGGGAAGGTGCAACATTGTCGGCATGTGCAGTGCCGCATGCAGCCCTTTCTCCTTCCATTGCAAACGGAATTAGTTCCTTTGTATCAAAAGGGCTGCCCAGAAGGCTGTTCAGGGCATACACCGATGCAGCGGCACCGGCCGCACTGCTGCCCATACCGCTGCCTACAGGCAGGTTCTTTTCAAGTGTGATCTGTATGTTCATCTCCTTTCTGCCGAGAGCTGCCAGCATTGCGTCGGCCGAGGCACCGGCACTGTTCCGGCTGCGGCCGGCAGGAACACTTCCGGCATATCTTCCCTTCAGGATTATTTCATCGCCTGCCGGCCCGTCGCTTACGGAAACGGTAACGACGTCCCCCGCACCCTTCAGTGCGAATCCCATGATGTCGAACCCGCATGAAATGTTGGCCACGGTGGCCGGGGCAAAAACTGTTACAGATTTTTTCATACTCTTACTGATTCGGCTATTCTTACAATATCGGCCAGCAGGCCGGCTGAGGTTACGTCCACACCTGCTCCCGGTCCTTTGATCACCAGCGGATACCGGCTGTAATATTTTGTGGTAAAAATCAGGCAGTTCTCACTTCCTTTGAGGGAAGAGAAAGGATGCGAAACCCCGGTTTCCGTCAGCCCTACCGAAGCAGATCCTTTCACGGTGGAAGCAACATATTTGAGTTTCACGCCCTTTTCTTCAGCTTTTCTGTAAAGCTCCTGAAAAAGTTCTTCACGCGATCTGATGATCTCCAGCAACTGGTCAGTATCGATGCCTTCAGGCACTCCTCCCGGGAGAACAGGTTCGGCCTCCACTTCACTTAGCTCAAGCATAAAACCTGATTCCCTTGCCAGGAGGAGTATTTTCCTTGCCACATCAATTCCGAGAAGGTCGTCACCGGGATAAGGCTCGGTGTATCCCCGCCTCATGGCTTCCTTAACGAGCTGGTAAAATGGTCGTGTTCCGTTGTACTCCGAAAGAAGCCAGTTCACAGTGCCGGATAAAACAGCTTCAATTTTTACAATCTCATCTCCGCCTGCAATGAGGTTACGTATGACGTTTATAACAGGCAGACCTGCACCGACATTGGTCTCGTAATTGAATGAGACATTTCTTTTCCTGGCCGATCTCTGCAGGTTAAGATAAAGTTCAAGACTACCTGTGTTGGCTCGCTTATTTGCCGCCACGATGGAGATATTTGATGACAGCAGCTGAGAATAGTACTGAACCGGCTGGTCGCTTGCCGTGGCATCGATAAATACACTGTTTTCATACCGGCCCGAAACAACATTTCCGGAGAATTCTCCGAAGTCAGCCCTGACGGCGTTGGCTTCAAGCTGATCCTTCCAGGTTCCGGCATTAATTCCATCTTCGGATAAAATCATTCTTCTTGTATTTATAAGGCCGCATATTTTCAGCTCAATCCTCCGGGATAAAAGGTTTCTTTCCTGTTCATGGATCATTTCAAGCAGCCTGGTACCGATAGATCCGGTACCGGCCATAAAAATGTTCAGCCTTCTTATTTCGCTGCTGAAGAGTGCCTGGTGCAATACCCGGAGCGTTTTTCTGAGATCATTTTCATTTACCACAAATGAGATGTTAAGCTCGGAACTGCCCTGTGAAATGGCCTTGATATTTATGCCGTTTCTGCCCAGCGGCGTGAAGACTTTTGCTGCCACACCGGGAACATGTCGCATATTCTCTCCCACTACAGCAACTATTGCGAGGTTATCCTCACTGTATATTGAGGAAATAAGTCCGGACGATAATTCATAGGCAAATGTTTCCTGCAATATCCTTATTGCCACCGAAGAATTTTCCTTCTTCACTGCAACACAGATTGACTGTTCTGAAGAGGCCTGGCTGATGAGAATAATGTTGATGTTATTCTGGGAAAGGGACCCGAACATACGGGCGGAGATTCCGGCAACTCCCACCATACCGCTGCCTTCGACGTTTATAAGGCTGATGTCTCGCAGTGAAGTGATACCGCGTATGACGCCGTTTCCGCGGGCGGAATCGATGCTGATCAATGTGCCCGGGTGGTCCGGATTAAACGTATTTTTTACAAGAACCGGAATTTTCTTCATCATTGCCGGATAGAGGGAAAGAGGGAAAAGTATCTTTGCACCGAAATGAGAAAGTTCCATAGCCTCGGGGTATGAAAGCATTTCGATACTTCTTGCTTCAGGCACAAGAGCAGGGTCGGCTGTCATAACGCCGTCGGCATCAGACCATATTTCAACGCATGAGGCTTCAACAGCTGCGGCAATTATTGTGGCGGTATAATCCGATCCGCTTCGTCCCAGTGTTGTAGTCTGCCCCCTGGAATCCGATGCAATAAAACCGGTGATTACCTTTAATCCTCTATTCTTTCCGAAGCAGTCCCTTATGAGGCTGAAAGTGACATCCAGATCAACCCTGGCCTTTCCGAAATCAGAGTTTGTTCTGATAATTTCCCTGGCATCCACATATACAACGCCGGGAAAGAGTGGTTTCAGCGCTTCGCAGAGCAGGGCAGCGGACAATCTTTCGCCGAAACTCAGAATTATGTCGCAGGTACGCGGGGTAACCTCCGAAAGAATGGAAGCTCCGCGCGCTATGTCGGATAATTCATTACATAGAGACATTATCTCTGCCAGCATGCGCGGCTGTCGTTCCACCGGAAGAAGATCTCTTGCAACACCAAGATGCAGATCCTCAATCCACTTGATTATCTGCTCAGCTTCATGAGCGGATGAAGCAACCGAATCACAAACCATAACCAATTTGCCCGTAACACCGCCCAGGGCAGAAACAACCACGGCAATATCTTCACCTTCACTTACTTTATTCCTGATTATTTCCGTCACCTTCCTGATTCTCGCTGCATCGGCAACTGAAGAACCTCCGAACTTGAGGATTTTCATAAACTTTTATATAAAATTTTACCTTACCATTTCCTTTATGTTGTAACACTCATTTCCTTCGACTGAGCCTTCCCTTTTCCTTCAGGAGAAGAGGAATGTGCACTCCTTTATGACCCGGGTACAGGATCTGCAAAAAAAAATCCATCCCCGGTTTCCGGGGATGGATTTTTCACTGTTATTCTGTCTCTTTATTTACACAGCAGGACATCCCCGGTAAAATATTTTCCGGTTGTACCAGTGGTTGTGCCTGTGCCTGTAAAAATCATTTTCATCAATTAAACCGGAGGCAAATGTAAAATTTATTAATTAAAATACAAAAGATATTGAATCTTTTTTTTGAAAAATTAAACTATCTCTGACAAACAGGAACATAATTCCTGGTTCCGTATACATTTTTAAAAGCAGGCCTTATAATTCTTTTTGCAGAGAAGGTAAGCTCCTCGATCCGGTGTGCGCACCATCCTGCTATACGTGCCATGGCAAACAGCGGGGTATAGAGATCTTTCGAGATGCCTATGCATGAATAGACGAATCCTGAATAGAAATCGACATTAACGCAGACTGTTTTACCGTTTCCCTCACCTTTGAATTTTTTGAATACATCGGGCGTGATATCTTCAATAAGGCAGTAGAGTTCAAATTCATCGAGGCGCCCTGATTCACCTGCCAGGTCGCGTGCCTTTTCCCTGAGCAGTAGTGCCCGCGGGTCGGACACGGTATATACTGCATGTCCCACGCCATAAATTTTTCCCGAGTAATCGTTTGCTTCCTTTTTCAATATTCTGAGCAGGTAATTCTCCACTTCTTCGCGGTCTTTCCAGTCTTTCACATTTTCTTTTATGTTTTCCATCATCTCCAGGACTTTCAGGTTGGCGCCGCCGTGGAGAGGCCCTTTAAGCGATCCAATCGCTGCAGTTACAGCCGAGTAGATATCTGTTTCAGTCGAACTTGTAACCCTCATGGTGAAGGTAGAGTTGTTTCCTCCTCCGTGTTCGGCATGGAGCACAAGTGCAAGGTCAACCAGATCGGCCTGGAGCTGTGTATAGGCTTTATCCCCCTTAATGAGGTGAAGAAAGTTCTCGGCTGTGGTTATATCTGTCCGGGGATGCCGTATGGAGAGTGTTTTCCCGTGATATGCATGACGCAGGGCCTGGTATGAATAAGCAATTATTGACGGGAATTTTGCAATCAGGTTTAGCGACTGGCGCACCATATTGCTAAGCGAGATATTATCAGGGTCATCATCCAGGGTATATAGTCCGAGCACCGATCTGGCAAGTATGTTCAGTACATCCCTGCCTTTGAGAGAAAGGATCATATTGTTTGTGAATGAATCGGGCAATGCCCTTAGTCCGGCCAGATATGCAGAGAATTCCCTGAGTTCAGACTCGGAGGGTAGTCTTCCTGCAAGCAGAAGGAAGACAGTCTCATCGAAACCATGCCTTTTCTCTTTCTGGAAACCGTGCGTGATATCGGAAATTTCGATGCCCCTGTAAAGAAGTTTTCCCGGCACAGGGATAACTTTTCCGTCCTTCTTCTCATAACCGACCACATCACCGATGTTTGTCAGTCCCACAAGAACGCCGGTCCTGTCGCTGTTTCGCAATCCTCTCTTTACATCATACTTTTCGAAAAGATCGTTGTCGATTGAACATGCACTGAGTACAGATTCTTCAAATTTTGTCAGAAATCCTTTTTCATCCATTTCTCTGATGTGATTACATTGATTTTATTATTTCACCGGCAAATTCCGAAGTTTTTAAAAGTGTCGCACCGTCCATAAGCCTGTGAAAGTCGTAGGTGACTTTTCCGGCAGATATTGCAGCCTCCAGTCCTTTGTATATCAATCCGGCAGCTTCATTCCATCCCATATACTCCAGCATCAGTGCGCCCGACAGGATAACCGAACCCGGATTTACCTTATCCTGCCCGGCGTATTTCGGAGCGGTTCCATGGGTTGCCTCAAAAACAGCATGGCCGGTTTCATAGTTTATGTTTGCACCCGGTGCAATGCCTATCCCGCCCACTATAGCAGCAAGAGCGTCGGAGATATAGTCGCCGTTAAGGTTTAATGTGGCAATCACCGAATAGTCGGCCGGGCGGGTAAGTATCTGCTGAAGAAAAGCGTCGGTGATGACATCCTTTATAATCACTTTGCCCTCTGTGACGGCACTGGTCAGTTCCTCTTCCGCTTTTTTCGTTCCGTATTTTTTCTCTGTTGACCGGTATTGTTCCCAGGTGAAAACATATTGTCCGAATTCTCTTTCGGCGAGCGAATATCCCCACTTCATAAAGGCACCCTCAGTGAACTTCATGATATTACCCTTGTGCACAAGGGTTACTGAAGTGAGTTTTCTTTCAATCGCAAACCTTATTGCCTGTCTTACAAGCCTTTCGGTGCCCTCAACCGAAACAGGCTTGACAGCAAAAGAAGACGATTCGGGAAATCTGACCTTACTGACACCCATCTCCGAAAGAAGAAAATTCTTAAACTTTTCCGTTGCCGGCTCTCCGGTCATGAATTCTATTCCGGCATAAATATCTTCAGTGTTTTCCCTGAAAATATGCATGTCAACCAGTTCCGGATGCCTGACAGGACTCGGAACACCTCTGAAATATCTCACGGGCCTGTAGCAGACATAAAGGTCGAGTTCCTGCCTGAGGGCGACATTGATGGAACGAATTCCCTCTCCTACAGGCGTTGTAAGAGGTCCCTTAATCCCGACCAGATTCTCCCTGAACGCCCTGACAGTATCCTCAGGAAGCCATTTTCCCGTTGTTCTGAATGCCTTTTCACCGGCAAGGACTTCCATCCACGAGATTCCTCTTTTGCCTGCATAGGCATTCCCAACAGCAGCGTCTATCACCCGCACTGCCGCCCGCCATATATCGGGACCTGTACCGTCACCCTCAATAAACGGGATTATCGGATTATCGGGCACAAGAAGCCGTCCTTTATCGTATGTTATTTTACCGGGATTCATATCTGCTCATTCTGTTATTTATACCTTCATTTAAAGTTTATAAGAAGTATCTTCATTAATCTCCTGCGTTTCCTGAAAAATCAATTATCTGATGTTTTGTTTCCTTATCACATTCAGAGCACTGCCTGCCCTGAACCATTCAATTTGCTTTTCGCTGTATGAATGCGCAAGGGGTATCTCGTCAGATGTACCGTCTGAATGTCTGAGTAAAAGGCGGAGAGTACTCCCGGGTGTCATTCCCGTTATTCCTGTAATATCAATACGGTCATCTTCCTTTATTTTCCCGTAGTCGTCCGGATATCTGAAAGTAAGCGCCAGAACTCCCTGTTTTTTGAGATTTGTCTCGTGGATTCTTGCGAACGATTTTGCCACAACGGCTCTGACACCGAGGAATCTTGCCTCCATGGCTGCATGTTCACGAGATGACCCTTCCCCGAAATTTTCCTCAGCCACCACCACTGACCCTTTGCCCGTGTCGCGGTATTCTTTTGCCGCCTCATAAACCGGGGCATACTTTCCTGTAAGCTGATTCAGAACGTTGTTCTGTAAATTATTAAAAGCATTAACCGCTCCCATCATATAGTTCCGGGAAATATTTTCAAGATGTCCCCTGTACCGGAGCCATGGTCCGGCCATGGATATATGGTCGGTCGTGCATTTTCCCTTTGCTTTTATCAGGAGGCAGAGACCGGTGAAATCTTTGCCGTCCCATTCCGGGAAAGGTTTCAGAAGCTGAAGCCTTTCGGACTTTTCAGGAATTTTTATTTCGGTTTTTTCCTCCGGTTTACTTTCGTCCGGCACCTTACCACCAACAAATTCTTTTGTTTCGGTTGTCAGTCTGGCCCTCAGAGGTTCTTCAAGCCTCACTTTTTCTCCCTCTTCATTAATAAGGGAATCCGTAAGAGGATTGAATGTGAGTTTTCCGGAGAAAGCGATAGCCATTGCCAGTTCGGGTGAGGTAACAAAGACGTGGGTGTTTGGGTTGCCGTCGGTCCGTCTTGCAAAATTCCGGTTGAAAGTGTGAACTATGGAATTCACCCTGTCGCTGCCGCCCGGATCCCTTTTCCATTGTCCGATGCAAGGGCCGCATGCATTTGCAAGTATTAAAGCGCCTGCCTCTCTGAATTTGTCCATAATACCACTCTTTTCAGCCATCTGCCGAACAAGCTCCGAGCCCGGAGAAATGATAATCCGGGTTTTGGGTCTAAGCTTCTTCGAGATGGCATCATTGATTACGGAGGCTGCCGCCGACAGGTCCTCATAGGATGAGTTTGTACACGAGCCTGCCAGTACCACCTCCACATTTTCGGGCCAGTTTTTTTCGGCAATGGTCTTCTTCATGGCATTTACCGGCGTGGCAATGTCGGGACTGAAAGGGCCGTTGATATGAGGTTCAAGATCTGAAAGGTTTATATCAACGATCCTGTCGAAGTATTTTTCCGGATTACTGTAAACCTCCGGGTCGGCTGTGAGATGCTCCCTGTTGATGAAGGAGAGTTCCGCAATCTCTTCCCTGCCGGTTGCCACCAGGTATGCGGCCATTGACTGATCGAAGGGGAAGAGCGAGGATGTGGCACCTGTTTCTGCACCCATATTGCAGATTGTTGCCTTTCCGGTGCAGGAGAGTGAGGCGGCTCCTTCGCCGAAGTATTCGATAACACTGCCTGTGCCTCCTTTTACGGTAAGTATGCCTGCAAGTTTAAGAATCACATCCTTCGGAGAACTCCATCCCGATAGTTTGCCTGTGAGCCTGACACCAATAATACCCGGCATCTTCAGTTCCCATGGCATGCCTGTCATGGCATCAACGGCATCGGCTCCGCCAACGCCTATTGCCAGCATTCCCAATCCGCCGGCATTAGGAGTGTGGGAATCTGTTCCAATAATCAGGCCGCCCGGGAATGCATAGTTCTCAAGGACAATCTGATGGATGATTCCCGTGCCGGGACCGTGAAAAGTGATCCCGTATTTCAGGCAGACCGAGGAAAGGAAATCATAAACCTCCCTGTTTTCCTCCTCTGCATTTTTCAAATCTTCCCTGGCACCCTCTGATGCGATTATCAAATGGTCGCAATGAACCGAAGCCGGGATGTCAGAAGTTTTACTCCCTGAAAGCATAAACTGGAGCAGCGACATCTGGGCTGTGGCATCCTGCATTGCAAGGCGGTCGGGTCTGAGACCTGCATAAGCCGAGCCCCTTACGGTGCGGGATAAATCTTCCTTTTCGTAAAGGTGGCTGAACAGAATCTTCTCAGTAAGAGTCAGGGGGCGGCCTGCTCTTTTCCTTATCTCCTTCATTTTACCGGGAAGGTCGTTATGAAATCCCCTTATAAACTCAATTCCCTTCATTATCCTTTCAAATGTTTCAGCTTCTTATCTGGCCGTTACCTTCGATGATCCACTTGTATGTTGTAAGTTCTTCGAGAGCCATAGGTCCGCGCGCATGCAGTTTCTGTGTGGATATACCTATCTCTGCCCCCAGACCGAACTGTGCTCCGTCGGTGAATGCAGTGGATGTATTTGAATAGAGAGCCGCAGCATCGACTAGGCTGAAGAATTTTTTGATATTTTCCTGATCTTCAGATATTATGGCTTCGCTGTGTTTTGAACTGTATTTTGTAATATGATTTATTGCATCCTCAAAAGAGGATACGGTTTTTACTGCCATTTTATACGAAAGAAACTCTGTTCCCCAGGATTCTCTTGTGGCGTGCTGAAGGAGGTGAGCAGGGTATTTGCCGTTAAGACTTTTGTAAGCCGGTTTATCGGCAAAAATCAGTACATTTTTATCCCTGCAAAGGCTTACAAGGTATGTCAGGTCCGCGAGCCTTTTATCATGAATTATCAGGCAGTCCAATGCATTGCATACGCTTACTCTCCGCGTTTTGGCATTGGCAATAATTATTCTGCCTTTTTCCCTGTCGCCGTACTCATCAAAATATGTATGGCATATACCCGCCCCGGTTTCGATTACAGGCACCTTTGCGTTTTGCCGGACAAAGTCTATAAGCGAGCGACCTCCCCTGGGGATAATAAGATCGACATAATCGGAGGCTGAGAGCAGTTGAAGCGTTTCATTGTGTCCGGCAGGGAGAAGGGTGACACTGTTTTTGTCTATTCCTTCCTTTTCCAGGACGGTGCTGATAATATTTACAAGAGCGAGATTTGAATTTATGGCATCACTGCCGCCCTTCAGAATACAGGCGCTGCCCGCCTTGAAACAGAGTGAGAAAACGTCGAGAGTCACGTTCGGTCGCGCCTCATAAATAATTCCGATTAAACCGAACGGTACGCTTACCTTTGAAATCCGTAGTCCATTGGGTCTTATTTTCGTATCCAGAACCCTCCCCAGGGGGGAAGGCAATGAGGCGACATTGCGCATGTCGGCCGTAATTCCCCTTATCCTCTCGTCGGTAAGAAGGAGCCTGTCGTACCGTGGATCACTCTCAGGCATTCTCATCAGGTCTTTCCGGTTCGCGGAAAGGATGAGAGGGATTTCCTTTTCGACAGCATCGGCAAGGGTCATCAGAATTTTATCTTTTACACCCTTTTCTGTCAGAATCAGTTTCCTGCCTGCTTCGGCGGCTTTCCTGAATAATGGTTTGCAATTCATTTTTTACGGTTTTCTCTCAGATGGCTGTTTCGACGCCGGATCTCTCATTAAGTACGAGGTAATGGTAATGGACAAGCGGTTTTGGGTTTTTTTTCCCGATGTTTTCCCTGGCTTTCTCCGAGTCGAATTCCGACTTGCCCAGCCCGAGCCAGTTACCCTCCTCATCTGCTATCCTGATTATATCACCTTTTTCAAAATATCCTTCTATTCTGGTGACTCCAACCAGCAGGAGGCTTGAGGCCTTTGGCCCCAGGAGAGCTTCCCTTGCTCCGGTGTTGACAAAGACACTACCCCTTGCAAAATGTTGTGAGTGTGCAATCCATTTCTTTACCCCGTTTCTTTTCTCCGGTGATGGTATAAAATGTGTGCAGGGCACCTCTTTTCCTCTTATAATGTCGGTTACTATTGAGTCGCGCAGGCCGTTTGCGATGAAAACGTTAATACCTTCTGAAGAGAGCTTTCTCGCGCTGCTGTATTTTGTGTGCATGCCCCCTCTTCCGAACTCCGACCTGAATGAAAATATATATTGTTCGATTCCTTTGGAGTCAGGCTCTATTTTTCTGATCAGTTCGGTGCCGTCGTCGCCCGGCAAGCCCGTGTAAATACCGTCAACGTTAGTAAGTATAAAAAGCGCGGAGCAATCCATCATTGACGAGATGAGGCATGAAAGTTCATCGTTGTCGGTGAACATCAGTTCATTGACAGAAATGGTATCATTTTCGTTAACAACAGGTATGACGTTGTTTTCAAGCATTGCCAGGATACAGTTTTTCATATTAAGGTAATGCCTGCGGTCCATAAAGCTTTCCTTGGTTGCGAGGACCTGACCGGCAGGTATACCGTATTTTCCGAAGAGATACTGATAGCTTCCCATCAGTTTTACCTGTCCGACAGCTGCAAGAATCTGTTTTGCTTCCACAATATTTGTTTTCCTGGAAGGAGAAATTTCAGCCCTTCCTGCCGCGACGGCTCCCGATGTGACAAGTATCACTTCTATGCCGTTGCGGTAAAGCGTTGCGATGTCTTCAACTATTCTTGAGATTCTCCATGTATTCAGGGAACCGTCGTCCATCGTCACAACATTGCTGCCGATTTTTACGGTAATACGCCGGAATTCTCTCTTTCTGTTTTTCAGTTCAACATTCATTTCAATTTTACCCGTTTACAAAATCAATCATATTTGAAAATTTTTCCCGCAAAATTAATATATTTTCTAAATATTTTATATCTTTTCCAGGATTATTCTTACAGTTTCGTTAAAGATTTATTTCCGCAACCATATTTTAAGTTTCCGGGCTCTCTGTTTTGGCATTTTTCGCCGTATAGTGCTGAAGAGAGCCGGTGATTTTTTCATCTTTGCCCGGTTTTAAGCAAGTTTTTTTCGTTTTTTTTCCACCTTTATCAGAAAAATACATTCAGGAGTAAAACATTAAACCCGGAACCCGAAAAACCATGTCATCATGAAACGCCTGATTTTTTTCTTAACCATCGCGTCATTCTGCAATTTCACACATGCTCAGTCTTATCCGTTTCAGGATACAGGGCTTACGGAAGACCAGCGGATCAGAAATCTTATATCCCTGATGACTCTTGACAAAAAACTTAGTTGTCTTTCAACCCGCCTTTCGATACCAAGGCTGGGGGTTGCCGGAACACGAACCATCGAAGGTCTTCACGGTCTGGCCTACAGCGGGCCTGCAAACTGGGCTGTCAAAGGACCAAAGGCTTCATACACAACAACCTTTCCCCAGGCAGATGATCTATGCTGCTGGGATACGAACAGTGGTAAATGGCATCCGGTACCCTGTTAAAAAAGTCTCACAATTTCAGTCCGCAAAACCATTGGATATTATTGCCACCCTTAAACGCATAAAATGTATTCAGTTTACAACATTCACCGGCTTTGCTTCAAGAAATGATTTTACATTATCAACAGCTATTTCCATAAGCCGCTGCCGTGCCTCAAATGTTGCCCATGCCACATGCGGGGTAATTATGCAGTTTTTTGCTTTCAGTAAAGGGTTATCTGGCCGTGGAGGCTCTTCAGAGAGAACGTCAAGGGCAGCACCGGCAATCATACCTTTATTAAGTGCATCGGCAAGATCGGACTCCACGATCAGAGGGCCCCGTGCACAGTTCACAAGAAGGGCTGAAGGTTTCATGATCCTGAGTCTGCTGATGTTTATCATGCCTTTTGTTTCGGGAGTGAGCGGACAATGAAGCGTTACAATGTCGCTTTCCCTCAGGAGATCCTCCAGCGAACAATTCCTGTATCCGGCAACTTCAGACACTTCATTTACTGTCACATTCATTTCAAACGCAGAAGCAATCCTTGCGACCGCCCTTCCAATCCTTCCAAAACCAATAATACCGATTGTTTTTCCGGCAAGTTCGTTAAGAGGCTTCTCCCAGTAACAGAAGTCGGGGTTTGTGCTCCAACGGCCCTTGCCGATTTCTTCCGAAAATTTTCCCGGATAATTGTAGAACTCAAGTATAAGGGCAAAGGTATGCTGAGCCACCGACATGGTACTGTATGCAGGAACATTGGTCACAATTATATCTTTTTGTCGCGCATATTCAGCATCCACAACGTTAAAACCAGTGGCAAGAACGCCGATATATTTTAAATTGGGAAGCCTCCCGATAATGTCAGAAGTCAGAATCGTTTTATTGGTCAGCAATATCTCCGCACCTTCTGCCCTTTGAATTATGAGGTCATCAGGGGTACGGTCATAAATCTTTACTTCCCCGAGAGACTTCAGGGCATCCCACGAAAGATCACCGGGATTCAATGAGTAACCGTCGAGAACAACAATCTTCATATTTAATAAATTATCTTAATCCCGTAAATCAACGAACTAATTTTATTCACTTTAATGCCTGAATGACAGCAAAACAGGTTTTCAGAGTACCGGCATCTATTTTAACCAGGCTGTTTCCTTCGACGAACCCGGCTTTTATCCATTCAGGATTGTCAACTGATATCCGGTCTATTGAAAATCTTTTGTTATGTCCCCTGAGATCCAGAGTTGCCTCACCTCCGTTTGTGAACAGGACTACATAAACCTCTCCCTCTTTCGCCGCAAGATATGCTTCATTATCTTCCGCATCCATCAACAGATCCATCCTGGGGACAATATCCCACATTCTTACTTTTTCTTCGATTTTACGGATGGTTTTAATACAGTTAATCGACAGGGGGCTTAGCCCAAGGCCGGAGGGCGGTCTGTGAAACCTTGCTGATGCGAATCCTCCCAGCACATTGCGGCAGAAAGTCTGGACTGCATGATCTGTATTTATTCCCCTGTCGAGCCAGCTGCCGCGATCGTTTCCATAAATTTTCGTGCTGTTTACCGGCCTGGGTTTATCTTTAATATAATTGAATACATATTGTGCGTTATCCCAGTTCTGGCGGCCCGTAATCTGGCTGTTCTGGGAAATATCAATGAAGTCATACAGCTCCGGGTGGTCGATAGTTCGTTTATGGATAGGTGTCTTAACGTCCCAGGTATCCCACATCTCTGTAACATATATCTTCCGACCGCCTGCATTTTCTTTTATAAACTTAGCCCAGAAAGCACCCCATGCTTCCGAGGCGGTTGTTTCATTGTCAATGCAATACAGCACATTTGGATATTTAAGTGATATTGAAAGAAGTTTTTTTACAAATGCTTTCTGATATTTCAGTAGCACTTCATTGTTTTGCAGTTCCGGCACTGTGAAAAAGAATGGCTGTTTGTTCTGACCCGGGTGCAGAGGGTATACTGAATCGAGCTTTGCTTCTGAATATGTGTAGTTGACATTATTCTTAGGATTATAAGGATCGTTGAGCCAGTTGTCGCGTGAATGGTCAAAACGGTCCCATATCTCAATCTGAACAATTATGTCCCTCTCCCCGGCAAGTCTGAGAAGGTTCTCAAATTTCCTCCAGTAATCCCTGTTCCATTTTGTCAGGTCATATTTGCCGTCTTTCCTCAATGCAAATGCTTTTTCATCACCCGGGTCGCGGTCGCTCATGGTGTTTCTGACATAGTTTCCCCCTGCCATCCTAAGACTATCGAGATGTGACTTAAGGTTATCGTTCTGAAAAAGGTTATCATTATCTGTGCCCCCGAGTAAAAGAACCGGGTTGCCTTTATACTGCCAGTATCGCGGGTTGCCCGACCATGGCTTAATGCTTTCATCATCAATCCCAATGTGGTAATCCAATGAAGTTAAAGCGGCGAATAAAACAAAACAGAGTGGTAATTTAAATGCAACGAATTTCATCATCTCTCATTATTCCTTAAAAATTGAAAACTATTTAATCCGGTACTGTGCTTAAATAACAAACAGACAGTTGTTTACCCAAGGGCTTTCTTTATTTTACCGTACATTACCCTTACTTTTTCGAAGGGATCACCTTGGCCGAGAGTTTCGATGGGTAGGTAACCCCTGTAGCCGCTTTTTCTTACAATCCCAACAATCCTGTCAATATCGGCATTTTCAGGTTTTTCGTTTATATAAACCATTTCCTTAATCATCCAGCTTATAGCATACTTTGCGGTATCTTCTATTTCTTTATAAGGATCAAAGGAACGGTAATTACCCGTGTCAAGCATCAGGCCAACCCAGTCGTGGTTTATCAGTTTAATCATCTTATCAGCCTGCTCTGAGGTTTTAATGAAGTCCCAGTGATTCTGCAGTGCCAGCATGACACCGTGGTTTTTTCCGAATTCTGCACATTCGCGAATGTCGTCCGCTATCCATTTTGCCCTCTCCTCCCAGGGATAATTTTCACCCGAAAGTGCACCTGCAAATATTCTCACTCCGGGGGCTCCAAGTTTCTGGGCAACAACAATCCACTCCTTAACCAGTTTCTTTTCCTCAGCTCTTTTTGCCGGGTCGGCCCACGTAAAATCGCTGCGCACTCCCGTGCATCCGAGGTCTATTCCAAGCCTGAAAGCTTTTTTCTTTATCCGGAAAATGTAATCGTCCGGAGGTACTGCAGGATATCCCGGGAAATAATATCCTGTAATGTCAAGCCCTTCAATTCCAGTTTCAACACAAAAATCAAGCATATCATCAATTGTCATTTTGCCTGAGGCAAGCAGGCTGTTGAAAGAATAAGCGTTCAGGCTGATTTTAAGTCCGGAATCTGAAGCAGCCTGTTCAACCTTCCCGGCTTTTAACTCCGGCACCCTCATTACTGCGGCAGATAAACCTGCCATGCTTATCATACGGGTGAAGTTTCTTCTGTTTGTCTTTACCATCGTGGAATTCTGTTTAAGTTCTAACGGGGACAAATTATACATTTTTTGTTTCTGAACTAATTGTCAGCGCTAATTTCTCACGAGAAGGCTGGTGAGCTGCTTCAATAAGCGACCCGTGAATGGTGCCTTATTTATCTTTTGTCTATCCTTTCTTTTGGAACAACCCCAACACGCGTTGCCCATTTTTCGTAAGCATCAATCATTTCCGATTTTTTACGGGGGTATTTTTCACTGAGGTCATTCAGTTCTGCACGGTCGTTCTTCATATCGTACAACTCCCACATGCCGGATTTCCGGGCTGAGTTATCATAAAGCGAAACCAGTTTCCAGTCGCCATCCCTCACGGCACGGTTACCTTCGTGCTCCCAGAAGAGAGGAGACTTCCGCCTGAGTTTTTTATCTTTAAATACCGGAACGAGACTTATACCTTCCATCGGAATTATCTCTATCTCATTAATTATCCGGGGATTTCCCGCATCAGCAAGGTCGACAATCCTGTCAGGATAATTTGCACCTGTCAGTTCAATAAAGGTTGGCATAATATCAATTATATGGGCAGTATGTGAATCAATTCTGCCACCCTTTATCATCTTCGGGTAAAAAGCTATAAACGGTGTTGCTATTCCGCCTTCATGCACCCAGTGTTTGAACATTCTGAACGGTGTGTTGCTTGCATTTGCCCAGGGGTACTCGTATGCATCGAATGAATCGGGTGTACCGGTCTCTCCTTTCACTTTAAGGAACTCCGCCTGACTACGGGTTGATTCGTGGCACCCGCCATTGTCTGCAAGAAAGATTATGAGTGTATTTTCAATCTCCCCTGTTTTCTCCAGATAACTTACCACCTTGCCGATATTCTGATCCAAACGGTCGATCATTGCCGCATAGACGGCCATGCGGAGATCCCACATCTTTTTTGTCGCTTCCGGAAGAGTATCCCACACAGGTACTCTTACGTCGCGGGGGGATAGTTTTACCGATGGATCGATAATACCCATTGAAAGCATGCGGTTATACCTTTCTTCCCTGAGCTTATCCCAGCCCATCATGTATTTTCCACGGTATTTTTCGATATCCTCAGGCAATGCATGGAGTGGCCAGTGAGGTGCGGTGAATGCCATATAGAGGAAAAAAGGCTCATTTTTATCCCTTTCCTTAATGAATGAAAGGGCATAATCACCGATAGCATCAGTCATATAAAATCCGGTATCGGGCGGGAAGAAATCCTTGTCGTCGAGCATCCATCTGACAGGTTTCATATTTGGCCTGTAGGCAATTGGTTTGAAATAGCTTCCGGCACCATCTATTAACCCGAAATAACGGTCGAAGCCTCTCCTGAGGGGGTGCACTTCGGGCTGACCGCCTACATGCCACTTACCCGACATAAATGTCCTGTAGCCGTTCATCTTCAGCACCTCGGCTATTGTCACGCATTTGTCATTCAGATAACCCTGATATGACGGGTATCCGAGGTTCGAAACCATATCTCCTATTCCGGCCTGGTGCTGGTAGAGTCCGGTAAGCAGTGAGGCCCGTGTGGGGCAGCTGCGCGAAGCGTTGTAGAACTGTGTCATTCTCAGTCCCTCCTGTGCCAGCCGGTCGAGGCTGGGGGTCTTTATCTCCGAACCGAAACATCCGATGTCGGAGTAGCCCATGTCGTCGGCAAGGATAAGAATAATATTGGGCTTTGCCTCACTCTTCCGGGCGGATATGTGTGATGAAAAGATATGGGCGCCGGCAATACAGAAGGATAGAAAAGATAACTGATTCATGATTCAATTGATTATTTATTGTCAGGAGCCGGAAATTTACGTATTTCTCCCTGCAGACGCGGATATGTTTCCCATATTTCCGGATCGGGTCCCGTTTCGCGCGGATCTCCTGTCTCTTTCAGTACTGTTGTCAATCGTGAAGCAAGACCTCTCAGTGTCCTTTCAAATTCAGGCTTTCCGGCAAGGTTATTCATACAATATGGGTCCTTTACCACATCATACAATTCTTCCGCAGGCCGTTTGGCAACTGCTGCAAGGAAGAACGGGAGGAATGAATTATCCTTTGTATTGGTGTTCCTGTAAAACCTGAGAGTCGGGCCATCGTCAATATCGAGATAAGCCTGGTGCATTTCACTCAATATGCTGTCATTCCGGTAGACCTGAGGGTCGCCGGCTGGCCAGTATTCAGGATGGTAGTTTCTGATATACAGATACCTGTCTGTTCTTATTATACGCTGTGGATATCCCCTGTTCTCATATCTTGAAGACGAATGTCTTTCTCGTCCTGCAAAAATCTCCCTGCGCTGGTTAATCATCCCGGGCTTTTTCGATGTCATATATCCGAGCAGACTCTTCCCTGCCATCGGATAAGTACCATCGGATGTCAAGCCTGCAGCCTCGAGTATTGTAGGAGCAATATCCACAAGACTCACCATATAATCAGAGACCTTTCCTTTTCTGATATAAGGACCCCAGTATATGGCAAGCGGAACATGGAGGCCCGCATCGTAACAGTTGGCTTTGGCGCGGGGGAAAGGCATGCCGTTATCGCTGGTAACAATGATGAGAGTATTGTCCATCTCCCCGATCTCTTCGAGCTTATCAAGAATCTTTACAAGATGTTTATCGAACCATTCTATTTCAACGGCATAATCCAGCAGATCCTTTCTCACCACGGTTAAATCAGGAAGAAAACCTGGTGCCAAAACGTCGGTTTCGTTCTTCATCTCTTTTATGCCTGATCCCTCTTCAAATGCCCTGTGAGGTTCGTGGGCACCAAACCAGAAGAAGAATGGTTGTCCTTCCTTGCGCTCTTTAAGAAAGAGTTCAAAGTTGCCCGCATAATCAATATTAGAGATTCCGGAATAGGGAGGTTTCAGTTTTTTCTGGTTATAATCCTTCCCTACCGGATTCTGTTTCCATCCTGAAATTTCCCAGTTGCCTGGAGCCCATGGCTTGCCTGTATATCCTACCAGGTAGCCATTTTCCTCAAGCACCTGAGTGAAGGTTTTGTATTTTAAGGGGAAAGAGCTGGCATGGGTACCTGCCTCTTCTATCTGCCATGGATACCGGCCTGTAAGGATGCTCGCACGAGAAGGGCTGCTGCCGGGTGAGGTTACAAAGGCATTGTTGAAAATAATGCCACCTGCGGCCACCCGGTCGAATCCGGGGGTTCTGACCCACTTTGTGCCATACGCTGAAGCATAGGGCCACGACTGATCATCACTGATAACGAATAGTATATTAGGACGGTCCTGTTTTGAGGCATATGATAATATACCGGATGCGCAGAAAACAATCGGAATCAGGTGAAAACGGCTCATAAAATAAATAATTAGGTTTTTCTTGAGAATTTTTCCTCATGAACAACATTTCCATCAACATCGCAATGCTGAAATTTAATAAAAACTTCATTATTTTCAAGGTATACGCTTCCACGCAGGTAACCGCCCTTAACCCTCAGGAATCTGTGTTCAGGCCTGAAATCGTTTTGGTTCCATCCTTCTGCATGTGAATCGGAACCTGCACCGGTGCCGAATTCCCACAAAGTTGTTCCCGGTATGTTTGTCACATATTGCCAGTGGCGGTCGCCATTGCAGATAAAAACATTGTCGAACTGTTTCAGGTAATTTCTTATCTCATCACCCTCATATCTGAATCCATTATTCGAATAATTATCATTCTTTTTAGCCCTGTCGGGTCCCAGTATCGGTCCGGGTGATATTACAAGTTTAAAAGTAGCGTTCGACTCTTTAAGAGTTCTGAAAAGCCATTCTTTTTGTTCTTTGCCCCAGATAGTTTTGCCGGGTCCGTCAGGATCGCTGTTTTTACTCCGGTAATTACGCCCTTCCATAAGCCATATTTGCAGGTCTTTCCCCCAACGGATAGTCTTATAAGGAAGATCATTCGAAGGGAACTGTTCTTTATCAAATATTTCAAGACCACGTTCCCATGTTACTGTTCCGTATTTCATACCAGGATATGCATCATCTCTCAGGACATCGTGATCATCTTTCATAAAGTACGTTGTCACCTGCCGGTAGAAATCTCTCTGGTAAGGCAGGGCAAAGATCCTGTCCCATTTAAACCGCATAAGTTCCTCTGTAAGGGCGAAAGGACCAGGTTTATCGTAATATTCAACATCGCCGGTATGGACAAAGAAGTCGGGGAATGGATTGAGCATTGAACGGTAGATTTTGTGACCATTTACCGGGTCATCTCTCCGGGGATAGTCATGGCATGTGACGATACAGAAATTAATTTTTCTGACGGAATCAGCCGGTGGAGGAGTACGGAAAGCACCTGCAATGCTGTCGGTAATCTCTTTCCCCCCAATTCTGCGTGCATAAAGGGTTACAACATATTTTGTATCAGGTATCAGTCCGGTGAGTCTCCACTGAAGAGTGAAGTTCTTTTTTTCATCAACCTGTTGCCACTCTTTTATTACTTTCAGATCATCGTGCCATAGTGGATAATAAACCAGCTTAACCTCTCCATTCATGCCCGGGCATGCACCGTCCATCTGCTCAAGTTTATAACCCTCCGGAATCTGGGCTTTAAATATCGAGTCGGGGTTTGCCATCTTATCAAGGCGCCGGTGTTCCTCTGCCGCAGGTACAAGGAAAAGGGGACCTTCCCTGTTCATTTCAGGTGTTTTTGTTAAACGTGTCCACAACACAACAGAATGCTGGTCGGCCCAGCCATTATGGAAACCGTTGCCGAAAAATGGTCCTTCGGTCTTTTTGCTGCATGAAAAACATATCAACAACAGAAAAAATAAATAACATTCAGATAGTTTCATGATTAAACTGAATAATGAATTTTTTTTCATTTTCTCAAAACTATAAATATTTTTCTTTGTGCCCTTTGTGGCCTCTGTGTGAAATATTCTTTTTTTTCATTCTTCTTTCATCTCAAGAATTTCTTATGTTTCACACAGAGAGCACAAAGAACACAAAGATTTTTTCCCTTTGTGAACCTCGGTGATATTATAAGTTGCATTTACAGGCTTCGAGCATGTTAAAGTAAGGCTATTATTTCTTTTCCATTTTTTCAACCGTTTCATCAAATTTCAGGAACAGACCGGCTGACATCATTGCCTTCCTCCTCCATCCTTCCTCTCCGTAAACGCCTGCCTGCGAATAGTCGAACGGAACGAATTTTATTCTGCGTGCAACCGAAAGATTTTTAAATCTGAAGTCGTAACTTGCAGGGTCAGCAAACATGGGATCGGCAATGACCGAATGCTGATCCTTCCCTCCTTTCTGCCATTCGGCAAACGTCTTATCCCCAAACTTTATTTCTTTTGTACGTACATCCCAATAGCAGTTATAATCGGTAAAAAGATTGAATTTATGCCAGTTATTTACCAGCAGAGTACCCTTATCGAAATAAACAATATTATTTGTAAAACTGATTGATTGGTGTTCTTCGATACGCGTAGCCTGTAACTGCCCCCTGATATTGAATGCAAGGATATTGTTGCGTATGATGTTTTCTTTTCCGTAATGCTGGTGGAAGCCGGAGTTTTTACACTGGTAAACGAGGTTGTTTTCCATAATGATTCCGTAAGAGCCTTCGTCGGTATAGAGGCCCCAGCCGCCATAATCGAACGAATATACATGATGAATCACATTGTTCGAAACTACCGTTCCTTCAGATGCGCCTAGGGTGTAAACCCCGCCCATATCGCAAAGCTCGCCCCATCCGAGATGATGAATGTGATTGTAGCTGATGATGTTTCTCTTCGAGGGACTGTGAGCATAGCCCCAGATCCACCCCACGGAAATACCTGAATATCTGAGATTTGATATTTCATTGTGAGTTAGGCGGTTATCGCTTCCATGGAATATTATTATTCC
Source organism: Bacteroidales bacterium (assembly GCA_029974835.1). Lineage (GTDB taxonomy): Bacteria > Bacteroidota > Bacteroidia > Bacteroidales > VadinHA17 > LD21. The sequence goes on along the minus strand of JARKQN010000016.1, from coordinate 25,603 downwards.
GACAGCGCATGGAAATACATGTCCGGCGTCGGTAATGATGTTATTGTCGACTGTTATATGATGTGTCAGTTCATTAACCGATTGCCTCAATGTCGTTTCACCTATTTTTACGCCACCTGCCCCCAGGTTGTGCATATAACATTTTGTTACAAGGCAGTTGTTCACTGCTCTTCTGAACCAGAAGGCATAGGTTCCGGTATGGGCAATTTCACAATCGGTAAAAGAGATATTATTTGCAAAATCGGCTGTTATTACGGCGCTTACCGGAGCGGCCGCCTGAGCCGGTTCGTTACCATCGGCAGGAGTTAAATAACCTGCATGCTGAAAAACGAGGTTTTTGAAAACAATATCGGAAACCGGTTTTTCGGGTGATTCACCTTTAAGGATCACGAACTCCTTAAGAACAGGTGCAATAAATTCCGTGTTTTCGATGGTTTCGCCCTCACGGGGAATGTAATAAAGGTAACCAGATCTGTCGAGGAACCATTCGCCGGGAGTGTCGAGGGCAGCCCTGAAGTTTTCGATCAGGTATCTCGATTTACTGTTAACGGGATTCCATGGTTTCATCCCCTGCCCTACCGTAAAAATAAAGGCAGAATCACTGCTGCAGCCGGAAATTCTTTTTCGTGTGTTATCCCAGTTATGGTAGAAGATAATAAGGGCATCGCGGCTTTCGTCATCCGTAAAGTTTCTGACCAAAGAGGCATGCAGGGAGTCTATTCCGATCTTCTGAACTGCAAATAAAGGCGCTCTGCCTGAACCCTTTTCCAGTACCGTTTCAGAAACATTTTTAACTCTGGCAAATCCTTCATCAGGTTCTCTGGCTCTGACTGCTCTTTGTCCGTTCACATAGAGTTGTTCGAAGTACAAACCGTTATAAGCAACCGGCGGTATAAAGCATCTCCAAAGTTTGTCATTTACCTTTTCAAAGCCTTTCAGTCTGATACCTCCGCTGAAGAGTGATTTCGTTCCCTCTTCAGATTTTATTATTAGCGGTGACTTTTCATCTCCTGAATCTTCAGTGCCCAGTTGAAGAGGCTGTGACATAAAATACTCACCGGGAAGGGCAATTATCTCCACAGGTCTGGTAATACTTCCCTGTTGGCGTAATTCCCTCACTCTGTCGCGGGCGGCTGTGAGTGTTGCAAGAGGTTTTTCCCTGGTGCCCGGATTGCCATCGTCCCCCGAAGGGGAAAGATAGATTGTCTGACCAGAAGCAGGAGTGCAAGCAAAGGCACCTAAAAGCATCACCAGAATGATATTCCGAAGTTTCATTCGCTCCTTTCCCGCAGGTGGAAAGCTGGAACTGGTGTCAGGGTAAAGAGAAAATAAGAATTTACTAATCAGGCACATTGAATCATTAATATCTGAGATTTTCATTTCAATTCGATTCTGAAACATACCACCTTCCATTCCGGAAGCCTGGCAGGCAAGGTGATTACAAGAGCATTTTCTTCCTGTTTCCACCTTAGCTTTTCATCACTGCCAGGCATCTTTACCGATCTTACCCTGACAGGCTCAGTCCAGGTTTTCTTACCGAGTGAAGTAATTTTAATATCTTCGGTTGGCTTTTCCATTACGAAGGCATAGAGAGTGTTTCCTTTTGATGTGAATCTGATATCTGCCTGTTGGTAGGGCCGCACATCCCTGACGCCTCCGAAACGTCCTTTTTCCTGCTTCTTCATCGAAGGTCCCTCGCCGTAGACCTTCCAAGGACGTGTTTCATAAATACCTTCTCCGTTAACAGCAATCCACGAAGCTATCTCTTCCAGGATGTCGAGAACATCCTGCTCAAGGTCACCTTCGGGTGTCTGAACCACGTTAAGCAGTAGATTTCCGTTTTTACTCACAATATCGACAAGCATCTGTATCACCTGTGTGCCGGTCATGTATTTTTGACCTGTACGGTAGTACCAGTCGCCTATTGAAGTATCGGTCTGCCATGGGTCGATGCTGACAGTATCCATTGCACCTCGTTCAATATCCCTCACCCATCGGCCTTCAGATGCTAGGTGTTTGCAGGTATAGACAGCCTCGATCTTACCGTTGTTTTTTTCAATATCCTGATTATAAAAGTGTGCCAGCATTTTACGACCTGTTTCGCCAAAGGGAAGTTCGCTGTCGGAGTACAGAAGGTCGGGTTTGTACATATCAATGAGCTCTGTAATGCTGGCAAACCATCTTTTGTGGTAAGCTGTATCCTTTGTCAGCCATCCTTTGTCGTCAGGTGCAGCGGGCGGATGATAGAGATCATGATACTCAGGATTTGCGCCGTCGTATTTCACACCCTTCATCGGACCCGTTTTATCCGAGCCATGACTTACCTGAAACCAGGTAAAACTGGCTCCGAGATGTTCGGAAACACCGAAACGCAGTCCGTATTTTTTTGCCGCCTCCTGCCATAAACCGACAACATCTTTCTGAGGGCCCATGTTAACGGAATTCCACCTGTGGATTCTGGAATTCCAGAGGAAAAAATTGTCGTGATGGGTTGCCATGCTTACAAAGTATCTGGCCCCGACCCTTTTGTAGAGTGCCATAAGTTTGTCGGGGTCCCATTTCTCAGCCTTCCAGAGAGGTATAATATCCTTATAACCGAATTTTGAGGGATGGCCGTAATGCTCAAGATGGTACTTATATCCCGATCCTCCCTCTTCGTAAAGCCTTCGTGCATACCAGTCGCCCTGGCGCGGAACAGCCTGTGGTCCCCAGTGAGCCCAGATACCGAACTTTGCATCCCGAAACCACTCAGGGTAACGATACTGCCTGAAAGATTCTATATCGGAAGTAAAAGAAGGTGTAAGAGGTTTTACTTCCTGCCCTGGTTGTTTCCCGTTGCAGGAATACATAAGTATGCCAATTATCAGCACAATGGTTGTTTTCATTGAAATCCGGATAGTTTTCATTTCTGTTAATTTGAGGGTTTATTTTTGCGGGTATTTCAGGTAAATTTAATTTTTTTCTGTTAATTGTCCTGCATGAATCCTTTATAGTTTTTCACCCCCTGCACCCCTGTTTTGTATCAACTCCCTGATCCCCCTGAGAGGGAGACTTAACTATCATTTGCGCAGCAATAATCTGACAGGAGAAGAAAACAAATTTTCAGACTTTTATCAGGAATATACACCTCTGCAGTGTGAAATTAACAGCGGAGAGGGGCACTCATTAGAATCCAATCCCGTAGGGATGAAATGCTTGTAGTATCAATGTAACCAGTTTATTATGAACTCCGTAGGAGTGAAATGTAATATCACAGCCATTCAAAAAGATATTCTGGTTCGGATTCCATCCTATACATCAAACATTTCGCCCCGAAGGGGCTCAAATATTTTAATACGTCATTTCTGCTACAAACATTTCGCCTCTACGAGGCTCGGACATGTGGTTCGGAATTACCTCCTAAACAAAAAATTCCGTCACGAAGGAAGGGATTAAAAATTTATTATTTTCTCTTTCTACTGCAATAATCTGACAGGAGAAGAAAACAAATTTGCAGCCTATTATCAGGAATATACACCTCTGCAGTGTGAAATTAACAGCGGAGAGGGGCACTCATTAGAATCCAATCCCGTAGGGATGAAATGCTTGTAGCATCAATGCAACCAGTTTATTATGAACTCCGTAGGAGTGAAATGTAATATCACAGCCATTCAAAAAGATATTCTGGTTCGGCATTTCCATCCTATACATCCAACATTCCGCCCCGAAGGGGCTCTTATATTTTAATACGTCATTTCTGCTACAAACATTTCGCCTCTAAGAGGCTCGGACATGTGGTTCGGATTCCATCCTATACATCAAACATTTCGCCCCGAAGGGGCTCATATACTTTAATACGTCATTTTTGCTACAAACATTTCGCCTCTACGAGGCTTGGACATGTGGTTCGGAATTCCATCCTATACATCAAACATTCCTCTCCGAAGAGAGTTGCCATATACGGATCTGAATGACATCCGGCTACAAACATTTCGCCTCTACGAGGCTCGGACATATGGTTCGGAATTACCTCCTAAACAAAAAATTCCGTCACGAAGTAAGGGGTTAATAATTTATTATTTTCTCTTTCTTCTGCAATAGTCTGACAGGAGAAGAAAACAAATCTGCAGACTTTTATCATGAATGTGTATAAAACATTACGGGAGTTTTGACAACATTTAATGCCTGTCCGCTTTAAGGCAGGCAAAAAAAGTCTGTCTGTGTAAAATGGAAAAATGTCTTTCTGCTGAAGACAAAAAAAGCCGGTGCCTTCATTATAAATAACCTTCCGGCACCGGCTATGACTGAATTACTGAAATTATCCTTTTTCTCTGCCTGTTTTGCTACAATGAACTTTTCTCTATCTCTTTCCAAACCAGGGCGCTTGCACCCAGAATGGCTGCAGTGCTCTCCTTCAGCTTTGAAGGCAGGATTTTAACCTTATTTCTGAACACAGGCATGAGGTGGCGTTCCATACTCTCCTTTGTCGGTTTGAAGATATAATCACCTGCAGCGGCGGCTCCTCCGAACAGGAATATTGCCTCGGGGCTCAGGTAATGAACAGTATCGGCGAGGGCACGGCCCAGAATTTCACCGGTTATCTGAAACACTTCCTTTGCAATGGGATCGCCTGCCTCAGCAGCATCAAAGACCTTCTTTGAAGTCATCTGATTCATCGGGATGTCCGACAACGGGCTCTTTGAGTCGTTGTACTTTGCCAGCAGTTCATAAACCGTTCGTTTGATGCCGGTGGCCGAGCAATAGGCTTCAAGATGGCCTCGTCCGCCGCAGCCGCAAAGCCGGCCGTCAGGAACGACAGTGACGTGACCGCATTCACCCGCAAATCCGTCTGCCCCGTAAACGAGGTCGCCGTTGACAATCAGCCCGCTTCCAAGTCCGGTCCCAAGTGTCATAAGGGCAAAGTTTTTCATTCCCCTGCCGCCGCCGTAAATAAGCTCTCCCAGGGCCGCAGCATTGGCATCGTTGGTAAGCTTTACAAATTTTAATGTTGGGAAATTTGCCTTTATCAGTTCTGCAAAGTTTATCACCCCGACGAAAGGGAGGTTGGGAGCATGTTCAATTGTGCCGCTGTAATAATTGGCATTTGGAGCTCCTATCCCTATACCGGCTACTTCAATATCAGGATTACCTTTCCCAGCAGCTTCGATAGCCTTTTTAATTTCATCCGAGAGGTCCTTAACGAATTTTGCCAGCAGCTTATCCGACATGTCTTTTTTCATGTCGGGATTCTCAGCCTTCTGGGGAGTGGCCATCTGAGGCTTTCTTTCATAAAGAATAACGCCTTCGGCATCAACAACCCCGATTGCTGTATTTGTTCCGCCGATATCTATTCCTATTGCAACCTTCTTCATATTTTCTTAAATTATCATTATTCAATTATACGGCTGTTGTCCCGGAATTATCTGATCCTGCTTCCCTTAAGTGCGAAGAACACTATGTAGAGATATGACACAAGCGGCAGTATAAGGGCAGCACGGACATCAACTGAGTCGGTTAACCAGCCCATTAATACGGGTATAACGGCGCCGCCAACAATCATGGTATTGATTATTCCTGAGGCCATTGGCATTTCAGGTTTCTCAAGATCCTTGACCCCGAGTGAGAAAATATTGGGAAACATAATTGAGTTGAAGAAACCTATTGAGAGGAGTGCCCATATACCTACGTTAGCCCCCAGGACAGTTGCCGAGAATACGAGAGCAGCAGCAACAAGGCCGAAAACACCCAGTGCCAGATTTGTCTTTCCTCTTGAAACGGACATAATCAGATAGTTGGCAAGAGCAATACCCATAAAAATCAGGCCTTTTGAAACAGATGATTCGAAAACGAACGCACCTTCCTTCACCTGGCTGCCTGTAACCAGCCATCCGACGAAGAATGCAAAGATTACCACCAGTATTGAATAGAGTATTTTCTTCTTACTTTCCATCTCGCTCAGGTTAATTGAACCCAGGAAACGGCCAATCATTGCACCGCCCCAGTACATTGCAGCGAGCTTGGCAGCCTCACCTATTAGCATGCCGGTCTGTTTCAGGTATGGTACAATGGCTGTCGAAATTCCCACCTCTGCACCAACGTAGAAGAAAATAGCCAGGGCACCAAGCAACACATGCGGGCGTTTCCAGACGCTCTTTCTTTCTCCGGCTTCATCTTTTCCGATAAGATCGGGCAGTTTCATGAAGAAAATAAACACTGCTATCAGCACCACAACAGATCCGATAATCAGGAAAGGTACCTGCACTGCTTTCGGACCCATTGCTATGGCAGCGGGTGTAAGTACAACCACGCCCACAATAAAAGGAGCTGCAGTTGTGGCAAGTGAATTCAGTGCCTGCACAAGATTCAGCCTTGACGAAGCTGTCTCTTCCTTACCGAGAGCTGCAACATAGGGATTTGCCGCCGTCTGCAGAAAGACAACGCCCGTTGCCATTACAAAAACAGCAACAAGAAAAAATCCATAAGACGGAATTGCTACCGCCGGGAAGAAAAGAAAGCTTCCAATACCGATTGCCAGTAATCCCAGCACGACTCCCATTTTATAGCCGACCGCCTTAATTACTTTTCCGCATGCAAACGAGAAAACGAAATATGCAAAAAAGAAAACACCGTTAACCAGGTTGGCCATAAAATTTGTGAGATTAAATGTCGCCTGCACCTGGTCCTTAAGCGCAATGTTAAAATTCGTGATGAACCCCATTATGAAGAAGATCATCATCATCAGGGTCATCCCTAACCGGAGGTTACCGCTTGTTTGTTCTTTCATTGAAGAGAGTTTTAATGGTTTGGTAATATGATTTGGTTTGGTACGAATTGAGCAAATATAAAACACTAATTTAAAATAAAAACCACTACCATGTCATTTTAGCGGACGCCGTTAATAATTAAGCAGGCAATTTACTATAAGAGTGTGATAAATCAACGGCTATTTTCAAAACAAAAAAACCGCAAGGTAACTTTGCGGTCAGAAGGCATCTCCCTTTCGGGGGAAACGCGGAATATCAGGACTGTAACTGTATCATAAATTAAAACTAAACCCTACAAGTAAATAATTGAAGAGGGTAAAGTTATACACCTCGTCGTTATCCGCACCGCCTTCGAGGATGCGGTAACCCCCTTTAAGGCTGAGCTTATCGCTTAAACGGTAGCGCAATGCAACAAGAATATCCTCTGCCCTGCCCTGCGGTGCTGCCAGTGCGTCTCCGTAAACCAGAACTCCGAGATTCTCCTTAAAATTCCAGAGCATCCTGAAATTTAAAATCGGAACAAAACCCACGTTTGTTTTTACACTTTCCACCGGGCCTGAAGCCAGCGCTATCTTTGCGTCCCTTATCTTTGCGGTAAAACCCATTCCCAATTCAAATGCATCTTTTTTGATGAAATCATACCTGTAGGTAAGTCTGTAGGAATTGAATTTATATTCGCCGTCGATACTGGTACCTGCAGGAAAAACGACTCCCTCAAAAAGTATATCGGTACCCTTGCTGCCCGACGACTTAACCGTAAGCGGTGCATACAGAAAAGATATATCGTGGCGTTCTCCGATGGTGTAGTTAAACCTTAGCCTGTAAAAAACCTTTTCATTTGCTTTCAGATCACCATTCATTGAGAAAAGTGTTCCTTCATCTCCCGGTATCCTGACATTGTTGTAGCCCGAAAAGACGATCCCTGTTTCAAAATCTATCCCGGGCTGAGTTTTGGAAATGAAAATATTGGCATTGGCCAAGAAAATTACTGATATTAAAAAATATATGGCTCTTTTCATTTTGCATTATTTTAAGTATATGTTACATTTAAACAGTAAAACATGAAAAATGTTTATAACCCGAATTTCCCCGGCCATGAAAAAAAACATTACCTGTTTATTTCTTCCTGTTGCAGCTGCAATCCTGCTTTCAGGCTGCAACAAGGAAATAAAGTCCGTTGAACAATGGACAACCTTTGAAATTGAGCTGACCGCTGGCAATGATTTTCCAAATCCGTACAGCGATGTTGATGTCTGGGCGCTGTTTGTCAGCAGCAAGGGAGACACCCTTGTAAGACCCGCTTTCTGGGATGGCGGTAAAAGCTGGAAAATAAGGTTTGCACCTCCCGATACCGGTTCACTATGGCAATGGACAACTTTCTCAGTGCCGGAAGACAAAGGGCTGAGCAAAAAACGGGGATCCCTGAGGTCTGTTAAATATCAAGGGTTAAATCCCCTTCTTAGGAACGGATTGCTGAAAATGTCACCGGGAAAGAGGAACGTCGTACATCACAACGGGAAACCTTTTCTGGTAACCGGCGACACCCCGTGGTCCATCCCCTTCAGGGCTACAACCGACCAGGTCTTGATATACGCTGCCGACAGAATGAAGAAAGGGTTTAATGCCGCGCTTCTTATGAGCGTACAGCCCGATATGTACGCCGAAGGACCTGATTTAAGGGATACACCTCAGGGATTTGCCAGAGGTTTTGATGACCTTCATGAAGGTCACCTTAATAAGCTGAGGGTTGATTACTTCCAGTATCTTGATTCCCTGATGCAGATTCTGGTCGGTCATGGCATTGTTCCTGTTTACCAGCCTGTTTTTCACGGTTTCGGGTGGAAGGGGAAAACAGTTCTTGGTCCCACAGCCGACCCTGATGAATACGCCAGGTACTGCAAATACCTTGTTGCCCGTTACGGAAGCATGCCCGCCTTCTGGCTGGTGAGCGGAGATGCCAACGGACTTGACCCATGTGTAAAGCCGGGAGGTGAAATGATTGAGAAATGGGATTGCTATCACCAGCCGACCGGCATTCATTATAACCCCGCCGACGATTATATGCCTTCGTGGGCCAATGGTGACAGCTCGAGATGCTTCCATCACAACAGGTCGCATCAGGATGAGCCGTGGCTCGATTTTCAATGGTCGCAGACAGGACACGACGGAAAACATCTTTATCATAAGGTAGAGAGGATGTACGACAACAAACCTGTCAAAGCAAACCTTAACGGAGAACCCACTTACGAAGGGATGGGCAACGGCAAAGCAGGACTTGGATGGTGGCAGGGAGAAGAGGCATGGAACCAGCTTATGCACGGAGGCACCATGGGAGTTGTTTACGGGGCTGCATGTCTCTGGCAGTGGAAAGTGACCCCCGATGAGCAGGGCTGGGATGCATGGACCAATGCCCCGATGTCGTGGAGGGAAGCCCTTGAGCAGGAAGGAAGCAAGTATGTGGGGCTTGTGTCAAAAGCATTTGACGGCTTCGACTTTGCCGACATGGAAAGGCGGTGGGACCTGACTGAAGACAACAAGCCTCTGCTGGCAAAAGAAGGTGTTTTCTATATCTCCTATCTGAATAACGGAGGTTCAGTTAAAATCAGAAATGTTCCTGCCGGTATGCCATTTATCTGGTTCAACCCTGAAACGGGAGAAACCGCAGCCGGGGGAATAACAACAACTGAAGCCTCTTTCAGCGCACCTGATAACAAACCATGGGTATTGATAATAGGAGAAAGAGTGTTTAAATAAGCGCATGCAGGTATATGTCCATGCGTATTGTTTTACTGCCAGAATCTGAGTCTGGCAGGGAATTCTCCTTCGTTTTTCTGCGGTGTACCCGGAGTGCTTCGTCCCTCATCTATGTATTTCCTAAGAAGTTCTGTTAATTCTTTCACAATTTCGGGGTGTTCCGCCTGCAGGTTCTTCTGTTCCGAAGGATCTTCCTTCATATTAAAAAGCTGAACAGGGGGAAGTCCTTCTTCTTCCTTCCCGGGTCTGGGATAGCTCCACCCTCCCGAGCCTGGTGTCATCAGAAGTTTCCAGTCACCTTTCCTGACAGCAAGGTTGCCGTTAACCGACTGATGAACAGTTGCCTCCCTGATAATCTTATTGTAATCCTTATCAATAATTGCCGGCAGCAGATTGTAACTGTCTTCTGCTTCATTACCGGCTATTTTATATTTCGTAACCGCTGCCAGTGTTGCATAGAAATCATTGAGGCAGACCGTCTGATCCACAATATGAGGTTTTCTTATACCCGCCGGCCATTTAATTATGCACGGAACCCTGTGACCTCCTTCATAAAGATCGGCCTTATGTCCTCTGTAGATATAACTTGTTTGGTGACCTTTTGCCTTAAGCGTTTCTATATCGGCCCAGGGAGCAGTACCGTTGTCGGAAGTGAAAATGATTATGGTATTTTTGCTTTCACCCGTTTCTTCAATTACATTCAGCAGTTTACCAATTGCTTCATCAATCATCATTATAAAATCGGCATAATAATTTACGCCCGATTTGCCTTTAAACTCTTCCGTTGGCAGAATGGGAGTATGCGGTGACGGAAGGGCAAGATAAAGGAAATATGGTTTTTTGTCCTTTGCTTTTTCATAAATGTAATTACCGGCCCTTCGAAAGAACTCCGGAGTACATTCAATATGAAAAAAATCGCTTCCGGTCGGTCCTTCCCTCCACATTGAACCGTCGTAACCAGGTTTGCCGTAGGTGATGTTATTTCCTGTTGTCACTCTGTCGGGCAGTGATGTCGGCTTATTATTTTCAACATAAATGTAAGGGGGCATGTCGAGTGATCCGTTAAAACCGAAAAAATAATCAAATCCCCGTTCAACAGGTCCTTCTGTTATTGGTTTTGAAAAATCGACACTGTCGTTTCCCTTTTCGATGTTATTCCAGTTCCATCCGAGGTGCCATTTGCCAATGCATGCCGTATTATAACCGGACTTTCTGAGCATATCAGCAATGGTATTTCTTTCGCGCGGGATAAGCGCTTTTGAGTATCCGTTCAGTACGCCGCTCTTCATTTCACTGCGCCAGCTGTATCTTCCCGTGAGTAACCCATATCGTGTGGGAGTGCTTACAGCAGAACCGGTATGAGCGTCGGTAAAAGCGACCCCGGTCTGTGCCAGACGATCAATATTCGGGGTCCTGATCCTCGACTCAGGATTATAGAAACTTACATCTCCGTAGCCAAGGTCATCGGCCAGAATAAATACTATATTAGGATTCCCGGTTCCCCGGTTCATATCTGTGCACGATTGAATGGCCGCAAGACCCCCGAGACCAAGAAGGCAAAAATTAAATTTCATGCAATTAAGGTTTTATTGATTTGAAGGTAACTGTTGTAGGTAATATTGGTCACTCAAATTTAAAAATTTCCTATATTCATAGCCTCATATGGTAAAATAAACCATAACATTATTTAAAACGACCGGCAACGGAAAAAAATAAAATACCGGATTGGTGATTTAAAGTATAGGGGAAGCAAAATAAGAGATTACATTTGACTGAATAAATTAGTTTTTTATTTATGCTCTTTTAGCAGGGAAGTTCGGAAATATTGTAAAATGAAAACCACACTTAAAGCCGGGAAGTTGGATATTCTTTATGAAAACGGTTCGCTGAGGTACATTTCCTCAGGAAGAACCGAATTGCTCAGAATGATTTACCCGGCTGTCCGCGATGATGAATGGAATACCGTAACTCCCGTCACCCTGGAGGAAGTTATCGACAGAACAGATGATTCATTCAGAATAAAATTAATCTTTTTATACAGGTCAGGAGAAATAAATTTCCGTGCAAAATATTTAATTGAAGGTAAGTCTGACAACAGCATTTCTTTTGAGATGGAAGGTGAGGCTCTGGGCACTTTCAGAAAAAACCGCATCGGGCTGTGCGTTCTCCATCCCGCTGAAGAATGTGCAGGGAAAAACTGTACGGTTGAACATACGGACGGCTCTGTTGAAAGCTCTTTTTTCCCTGAAGAGATTAATCCTCACCAGGTCTTTTTAAATGTAAAGTCATTAAAATGGATGGCAGGAAAGATAAACTGCACCCTTTCATTTGAGGGAGATGTTTTTGAGACCGAAGATCAGCGAAACTGGACAGATGCATCTTTCAAGACCTACTCCACACCTCTGAGCCTGCCATTCCCATCTGTTATTACTGAAGGTACGGTTGTTCACCAGAAAGTAGTCTTCCGCGCCAATAATATAACCTGTGTTGAACAAGTTGACAATCAAATTAATATTATTAAACTGATCCCGGAAGAATCATATATTCTTCCCTCCATCGGCGTGAGTCGCTCATCCTCCGGGAGTGCCCTCACACTTCAGGAGATAAGGACATTAAGAACGATAGGTTTTAATCATTACAGGACCGATATTCACCTCTACTCTCCCGACTGGATAGAGATTGCGGATCTTTCATTAAATGAGTCATTTGAACTTGGCTGTCAGATGGAGATAGCCCTATTCTTTTCAGGGGAAGAAGTATCAAGGCATGCAACAGCATTTGCAGAATGGATGGAAACAAGGAAACCTGATATTGCAAGAATTCTGATATTTCACCGCGACGCTCCTTCAACGCCTGATGACCTGGCAACAGAGGTAATATCCATTCTGAGAAAGGCAGACCCGGATGCAAAAATTGCCACCGGCACCAATGCAGGATTCGTGCATATCAACAGATTCAGACCGGGTAATACTGAGAATGACTATATATGCTATCCGGTCTATCCGCAGGAACATGCATCGGACAATGCAACACTGGTTGAGAACCTGAAAGGCCAGGGCTATACCGTCAGGAGTGCAAAAGCATTTGCAGGCAACAAAGGGGTAGTGATTTCACCGGTCACACTGCAGAGGAGATTCAATACCAATATTTCGTATATGGAACTGCCGTACAGAGGTGAGGGTATCCCTCCCTCTGTTGATCCGAGGCTGATGACGCTCTTCGGGGCATGCTGGACCGCCGGAAGCCTGAAGTATCTGGGTGAGGCTGATGCCGACACCATAACATATTATGAAACAAGGGGAGAAAGAGGAATAATTCAGGGAAATGAAGAACCTAAATGGCCAGGGCTGTTACCTTCCGCAAAGGGAATGATATTTCCCGTCTTTCACATCTTCAGATTCGTACTTTCCCACAGTAATTTCAACATCATAAAGAGCGTAAGCACAAATCCTCTTTCTGTTGACTGCCTGTCGCTAGCCAATGGAAAAGAGGCGAGGCTTATTATTGTTAACTTTTCCGGTGAACCGGCTCAGGTCAGAATAGAGGGTCTGGCAGGTAAATTCAGAATGGTTTCACTTGACAGTTCAACAACCGCCGAGGCTTCGGCTGACTGCAGGTGGACCGGAAACAGACATCAAAAATCCTTTAATCCTTCAGATATCATCAACTTAAACCCTGTCTCCGTCAATTTTATTGAATGTTGGCTTAAGGGATGATAAAAATTAATCCGGATTTTTATATTTTCAACCTGTGAATTACTTATTATGCTTTATTATACTGAAAAAATAACCTGAAATCTGCAAAATATGAAAAAGATTATCATTCCTTTTCTGGCATTGTTCCTGGTTTATTCTATAAATGTGAACAATGCGTTTTCTGAAATTAAAATGCCTGCAATCTTTGGAGACAACATGGTTCTCCAGCAACAAACCAATGCCGCAATATGGGGGAATGCCTCCGCCGGTGCAACCGTAACGGTGAAAACCTCATGGAACGGTAAGAGTTATACTGTTAAGGCAGGAGCCGACGGAAAATGGAAAACAAAAGTCCAGACACCGGCTGCCGGAGGGCCTTATACAATAACCATCAGCGACGGCAAGCCACTCGTAATCAGAAATGTTATGGTCGGTGAAGTATGGGTCTGTTCGGGGCAGTCAAACATGGAGATGCCGATGAAAGGTTACCGGAATCAACCGGTTACAGGTTCAAACGAATACATTGCAACTTCATCAAATGAACAGATAAGGCTTATTACCGTTCCAAGGCTGGCAAGCATGTCTCCTCTCGACGACTTTAACGGCTCATGGAAGCTGTGTGAACCGGAAAATGTCGCCGAATTCAGCGCCACCGCATATTTCTTCGGACTGATGCTCAACAAAACTCTTAAGGTGCCTGTGGGCCTCATCTGTACCAGCTGGGGCGGCACCAGAATAGAACCATGGATGAGCGAAGATGGCCTGAAGGATTTCGACTGGGTAAAACTCCCAGACAAAAGTTCTGTACCTGAAAAACTATCCCAACAGACACCAACCGTGCTTTTCAATGCAATGATCAATCCCATAGCCGGTTATGGAATAAGGGGAGCAATATGGTACCAGGGTGAAGCCAACCGTAACGAACCTGTCCAGTACCGGAAGCTGATGCCGGGCCTCGCACTCAACTGGAGAAATGTCTGGGGTGTCGGGGATTTCCCGATGTACTATGTACAGATTGCACCCTACGATAACGGACCAACCGGACTTAACTCCGCCTTCCTGAGGGAGGCTCAGCTAAAGGCTTCAACGGCAATACCCAATTTCGGAATGGCATGCATTATGGACACAGGGGAAAAAGACTGCATTCACCCCGCAAATAAAAAAGCAGCCGGCGACAGGCTGGCTTATCAGGCACTGGTGAAAACCTACGGCAAAAAAGGGTTCGCTTGCGACGGGCCTGTCCTGAAGGATATGAGAACTGAAGGCAATATGGTATTTCTGACTTTCGACAACGCTCCGAACGGACTCACCTCATTCGGGAAAGAATTATCATGTTTTGAGGTGGCAGGAGCGAACAAAAGGTTTTATCCTGCAAAGGCTTTTATAACCAACGCCGGTATAACACTTTTCTCTCCATCCGTACCCCAGCCGGTTGCCGTGAGATATGCTTTCAGGGACTTTATCGTGGGTGATCTTTTCAACACCGAAGGTATTCCTGCATCTTCGTTCAGAACTGATGAATGGGACCAGTAGAATGTCATTCGTTAAAAGGATGGGTTAATAAAAAGACGGTGACCTGGAATGATATGGAGCACCAGGCATTTCTTTTTCCATATTGAAAACAATGAGACAAATCCTGATAATTTCTTTCCTTATATGGCATTCGGCACTGTCAGCCCAGCCTCCGCTGCAGTACGTCAATCCTTTCATTGGGACAGCTCCGGCAACAACCGAAAGCGCCAGGCGTCATGGCTCAGGTACCGAGGACAAAGGCCAGACTTTCCCTGCGGTGGGCAGGCCTTTCGGAATGACCCAGTGGACTCCCGAGACGCGTACCACCGAAACAAAATGTGTTGCACCCTATTATTATAACGACAGATTTATAACAGGTTTCAGGGGCAGCCACTGGATGAGCGGCAGCTGCACCCAGGATTACGGATCGGCATCCATAATGCCATTCACATCTTCAAAACCCGACACCCTTACCGTAAACCCGGCTTCATCTTTCAGCCATAAATCAGAAACTGCCTCACCCTCTTATTACAGGGTGAACCTCGACACCTATGGTATAACGGCGGAAATTACCGGCTCGGTGAGATCGGGCATTATCCGCCTAACCTACACGGGGAAAACCGAAAGTTTCCTGCTTATCAGGATGAACAGTGATGAGAAAGCCGGCAAAGTATGGTTCGACAGGGAAAAAAATGAAATTGTCGGTTACAATCCTGTTCACAGAATTTATCAGGGTTGGGGAAAACCTGCAGGTTTCAGCGGCTGGTTCGTAATCAAATCCGATAAAATATTCCGGGAAACAGATTATCTTAAGAATGACCAGGTTCTTGTCGTAAGTTTTGGCAATGAAAAAAACATAACCCTCAGGGTCGGAACTTCATTCACCGGCCGCGAAGCTGCCTCAAAAAACCTGGATAAGGAGATACCCGGCTGGGACTTTGATGCCATAAGAAAGGAAGGAGAAAATGAATGGAACCAGACACTCGGTAAAATTATCGTCCGCGACGGAGCCGAAGAAGACAAAGTGAAATTCTACACCGCCCTTTATCACTGCTGCCAGCTTCCAAGAACAGCAAGCGACTGCGACGGAAGTTATATTGAATTCGGGGGAAGCGGTAAAATACTGAATACGGGTGGACATGTTTACTACGACGATTTCTCGATGTGGGACACATTCCGCGCCCTGCATCCCCTGCTTACCATCACCGAGCCCGAAAGAACCGGCGATATGATGAAGTCTCTTGTTCTTAAAGCACAGCAGGGCGGCTGGATGCCAATCTTCCCGGCATGGGCCAACTATACATCGGCAATGATCGGAGATCATGCGAGCGCTGCAATCGCCGATGCATATATGAAAGGAATTACAGGATTCGATCCTGAAGCCGCATGGATCTACATGCGTAAAAATGCATTTGAAACACCTCCCCCCGGTGAGTACAGGGATGGCAAGGGAAGAAGAGCTCTCGACAGTTATCTTAAATACGGTTATATCCCGTTGGAAGACAGCGTATGGGATGCATTCCATAAAAACGAGCAGGTATCGAGAACACTCGAATATGCTTTTGACGATTATGCACTTTCACGGTTTGCATCGAGCCTGGGAAAGAAGGAAGATTCTGAAACACTCCTTAAAAGATCGGCCGGATGGAGAAATGTTTTTGACAGCGAAACGGGTTTTGTAAGAGGAAGATATGCTGACGGCAGATGGGTTGAGCCGTTCGATCCCTACGCCAAGGCCAGTTATATATGCGAGGGAACACCCTTTCATTATACATGGTTTGTGCCTCACGACATTCCGGGACTGATAAATGAAATGGGAGGAAATACCATCTTCCTGAGAAAGCTGGACGAATTCTTCGAAAAGGGACATTACTGGCATGGTAATGAACCAGGGCACCAGGTGCCTTACATGTTTGCCATGGCCGGCCGGCCCGATAAAACCCAGAAATGGACACAGACAATCCTGAAGGAAGAATACGGCACAGGCCCGGGTGGCCTCAGCGGGAATGAAGATGCAGGCCAGATGTCGGCATGGCTTGTCTTTTCCATGATAGGATTCTACCCTGTCTGCCCTGCTTCAAATGAGTACGTTATTACAACCCCTCTGTTTAACGAAGTCAGGATAGTGGTCCCGGGGAAAAAGCCTTTTGTAATAAATTCGCTGGAACGATCCGGAAACATAAATTACATTCAGGCAATATCAAGGAATGGCGCCAGATATAATAACCTGACGATCAACCATGAAGATATAACCAACGGAACAAGATTCACTTTTTACCTCGGTTCCGGATTACCATTGAAGAAATGAATAAACGCAGAAACAGCGGCACATAATTATGTGTCGCTGTTTAACAGTACGCTTTCGTTATTTCAGTATCGGTGTCAGCACAATGTTCCGGTACGAAACCTTTCCGTGATCGCCCTGCAGGTAAACCGGCCCGGGAGCAAAAACATCCGATTTGATGGCCCCGCCGGTAGGTCCGTATACCGGCTGATTGTCAATAATATTTACGCCGTTGCGTATCACCGGTAAATGCCTGTCGCACAGCGTTATGTCCAGCGACTGCCATTCTCCGGCAGGCTTCTCAGCATTTACCGATGGGGTTATCCTGCTGTAGAGTGCCCCCATATTATGGGAATCAAGAGGTTTTTTGTATGAATCAAATACCTGAATCTCATACATACCCCTCAGGTAAACACCACTGTTGCTTCCCTCCGGCACATTCACCTCAAGTTTCAGGTTGAAATCTTCAAACTCCCTGTCAGTCATGATATTGCCATAACTTATTCTTTTGCCGTCCTCACCAGGCTGCACGGGGTCATTTACAAGAACACCGTCAATTACCTTAAAGCCGTTAACCTGTTTTTCGTTAATCAGTTTCCACCCTGTAAGGTCTTTTCCGTTGAAAAGCACAACGGGCTCTCCGAGTTTAACTTTTGAAAGATCAGGTGCGGGGGGAACGGGCGGAAGCTTTGTTCCCGTAAAAGCGGTTGAATCAACCCCGAGACCGTTGCGCCGTGGACTAAGACGGTATCCGGTAAGCTTATCAACCCCGTTCTTTTTAATTTCAAGCCATGTAGTCACTACATGCTGCCTTACAGGCTTGCCCTCTTCGTCTCTCTTTCTGACCACATTACCGGTCTGGGTAACAACAAGATAGCTGTCAGCCGCCAGGAAAACACCGGATACCGGCGTCACGCTTCCTGCCACCCATAACAGGTCAGCGTCAAGGTAATTGTCTTCCTGCCGTACCTCAAGCCAGCCCACTGAACCTCCTTCGATATCAAGGGTCCATTGCCCCAGGAACTCAGAAATATCTGCTTTTGCCAATGGTGCTGTATTCTTCCCGCTGTTACATGAAGTAACCGGAAGCAATATTATCAAAGCCAACAGAATAAAATTGATTTTTTTCATATCATGAATTTTTCAGGTTTGTTAACAGACCATAAAATTACAATTTATTATCACACATTTATTCTGCAGCTTAAAGTTCATTCTTAACTTCTGATTTTATAACAGTTCCCGTGAGGGATTCGGATTGTAAGTTAAATTCTATCCTCTTTTCCGTCAATGTATGAATTATGATTTAGCCATAACCATTGGCAATGATATTTTGTATTTTAGCAGGAACACTAAACCAATGAAAAAAATCGTCTTTTTAATTCCTCTATTGTTCTTTCACACTGCATTTTGTTCATCTGATGAAACAGTTAAGCAGGTGATTTACCTTTCAGGCAAAGGTGCAGGCGATACCAAAACATGGGAATTCTTCTGTACAGGCGGAAGAAAAAGCGGGATATGGACCACCATCGGGGTTCCTTCATGCTGGGAGCAGCAGGGTTTCGGCAACTATGAGTACGGACGGAACAGCTATTCGTACGGACCTGCGTACAGGTATGCTGATGAGAAAGGCATGTACAGGCTGAAATTCACCGTCCCTGAAGGCTGGAAAGGAAAGCATATTAACATTGTCTTCGACGGTGTGATGACAGATGCCGAAGTAAAAATAAACGGCAAATCTGCAGGTGAGATTCACAGGGGTGGCTTTTACAGGTTCGGATATGACATTTCTTCGCTCATTTTGCCGGGCCGCGAAAACCTTCTTGAAGTAACAGTAAGCAAACTCTCTTCAGATGAGTCTGTAAACAGGGCTGAGCGTTACGGCGACTACTGGAACTTCGGGGGAATTTTCAGGCCTGTCCGGCTCGAAGCGATGCCCGTGCAGCATATAGAGAGGGTTGCAATAAACGCCCGTGCCGACGGGTCATTCCTGATGGAAGTCTTCCCGAAAGGCATATCATCTGCAAATTCCATAGTGGCAGAAATAGTGGACCCCTCAGGTATGGTGGCCGCCACCGTTTCATCTCCAGTAAAACCTTCTGATTCCGTGGTAACTGTAACCTGCAAAGTCAAGAGTCCGTCCCTCTGGACCAGCGAAACACCAAATCTCTACCGGGTTAATGTCACACTTAAAAGCGGTAAAAAGGAGATATACCGGATACACGAGAAGTTCGGATTCAGGACAATAGAGGTGCGACATGGAGACGGCATCTATCTCAACGGCACAAAAATCAGAATGAAGGGAATAAACCGGCACAGTTTCTGGCCTGAGACCGGCAGGACATTGAATTATGAGATATGCCTCAACGATGTAAAGCTTATTAAGGAAATGAACATGAATGCCGTGAGAATGAGCCACTATCCTCCTGATGATTACTTCCTCGACATCTGCGATTCACTGGGCCTGTACGTCCTGGATGAGATTGCAGGCTGGCAGAGAGCATACAGTACTCCGGTGGGCAGAAAAATCGTAAAAGAAACTGTCATAAGGGATGTCAATCATCCCTCTGTAATATTCTGGGATAACGGCAACGAGGGCGGTACAAATAGAGAACTGGACGCCGAATTCCTTAAATATGATCCTCAGAAACGGGATGTTCTCCACCCTCATCACAGGCCCGGAAATGCCTTTAACGGCATCGACTGCAACCATTATGAAACATACCAGAGCGCTAATTCCCTGCTGCAGGACTCACTTATTTATATGCCAACCGAGTTTCTGCATTGCCAGGATGACGGAGGAGGAGGCGCAGGTCTGTATGATTACTGGGAGCTTCTCTATACTTCCGAACGATCAGGCGGAGGATTCCTCTGGGCTCTGGTGGATGAAGGCCTCGTAAGAACCGACATGAACGGGTTTATCGACACCGACGGCGTCAACGGACCCGACGGTGTCCTTGGCCCTCACCGGGAGAAAGAAGCGAGTTTCTTCACAATAAAACAAATTTTCTCCCCTGTACACATAACCCTCAGGGAACTTCCCGAAAACTTCAGCGGAATCATCCCTGTCGGGAACAGGTTTCATTTCACCAACCTTAACAAATGCAGGTTCAGTTATAAACTGGTAAACTTCAACAAACCTTTCGGTTGGCTGCCGGGTTATAATACAGTCATTGAACAAATCATTCCTTCTCCTTCAGTTGAACCGGGGGAAAAGGGAGAAATTAAAATTAATCTTCCTTCCGGCTGGCAGAAAAACGATGCTCTGATTCTGACTTCATTTGATCCCTTTAACAACGAAATATTCAGCTGGACCTGGCAGATAAAACCCAACAATGAGATAATACGTGACTTTATTGAAACTGAAAGTTCATCAACGGCTGAATGCAGCACCAGCGATACGGCTTATACTCTGAGGGCTAACGGAACAACTGTTGTAATCGGCCGCAGAGACGGACTAATAAAGAGAATTACCTGTAATAACCGTACAAACATCAGTTTTAATAACGGGCCCTTAATCACCACCGGCAAGGCCTCTGTAACCTCATCAAATGAATACAGGGAAAATGACGGCCATGTTTTAGAGATTAATTATTCAGGCGACCTGAAAAAAGTAAGATGGAAGATGTATGGTTCCGGATGGCTCAGTCTCGAATACGAATATGAAGTCAGCGGAAATTTTCAGTTTGCAGGAATAAGCTTCTCATATCCCGAAAACTGGGTGATCAGGGCAAAATGGCTGGGCGACGGACCTTACCGCGTATGGAAAAACAGGCTGAGAGGCCCTACCTATAACGTCTGGGAGTCTGTTTACAACAATACTCAAACAGGTGCATTTCCGTTCTTTTATCCCGAATTTAAGGGCTATTTCTCCGGTTTCACCTGGCTGGAGCTGAGTACAGCACAGGGAAAAATTCTTATGGCCTCAGAAGATAAAGGCCTGTTTATCAGACTATTTGAGTTCTACGGAATTACCGGCCCGAAGTCATACCCTGAATTGCCGCCGGGAGATATAAGTATTCTCGACTGCATACCTCCACTCGGGTCGAAACTGGCCACAGGACTGACAACTGATGCATCCGTATACGGCCCGGAAGGCCGCCTCACTGAAATGAACGGCATAAGGAAACATAAAATATGGTTTTACTTCGGAATTCCTGTTAAACAATAATTATTTTCCAGGTTAAATATTCTTTACAGATATGAGACGTCTTGTTTTTTCAGCCTTTCTTCTGTTAACTTCCACGTATGTTTTTACCCAGTCACCCGAATGGCCTTCCGTTTCTGATCAGACCAGGCCATGGACGCGATGGTGGTGGCCCGGAAGCATCGTAAGCCGGGAAAATCTCTCAAAGGTCATGGAGCAATACGCCGGGGCGGGTCTGGGAGGACTTGAACTGACGGTTCTGTACGGCGTAAAAGGGTATGAAAGCAAATTCATAAGTTATCTGTCGCCGGAATGGATGACAATGTTTGAACATACGCTTAAAGAGGCAAACCGGCTGAACATGGGTATTGACCTCGCAAACGCCTCAAGCTGGCCCTTCGGAGGACCATGGGTGACCAATAACGATGCCAGCAGGTATGTTGCCTTTAAAACCTATTCTCTCAGGGAAGGTGAATCGCTGGATGAAAAAATTGAGTATATCCAGGAACCTTCCGTAAGGTGGAATAGTCCATACCGGATTGACATAAAGGAAATTAAGGATCCGGTTTATTTAAATCCCAATCTTCAGCAACTCGCCATCGACCAGATAAGGTTTGAGAAGCCGATACCGCTCCAGGCTCTGATGGCTTACTCCGCCGATGGAAAAGTAATTGAACTTACAGATAAAATTGACAAGGAGGGTAAGCTTCACTGGATAGCACCTGCCGGCACATGGACTCTTTATGCGGTATTTTCAGGATGGCACGGCAAAATGGTTGAGAGAGCCGGTCCGGGTGGAGAAGGTTATGTAATAGATCATTTCTCGGGAGAGGCAATAAGGAATTATCTCGACCGGTTCGACAAGGCTTTTGCAGGATATGATCTCAGCCACCTGAGAGGTTTCTTCAACGACTCATACGAAGTTGACGACGCACGCGGACAGGCCGACTGGACATTGACTCTGTTTGACGAATTCCGGAAAAGACGGGGCTATAATCTGAAAGAGCATCTGCCAGCCCTTTTCCAGAAAGATGACCCCGATAAAAACTCAAGGGTATTATGCGATTACAGGCAGACCATCTCAGACCTGATCCTTGATAATTTCACGAGTGGATGGACCGGCTGGGCACATGAGAAAGGCAAATTAACCCGCAACCAGGCACACGGCTCCCCTGGAAATATCCTCGACCTCTACGCCGCGACAGATATACCGGAAACCGAGGGAACCGAAATATTCAGGATGAAATTCGGCACTTCAGCCGCAAATGTAACCGGCAAAAAGCTGGCATCTGCCGAAGCTGCCACGTGGCTCGATGAACACTTCTCATCAACCCTTGCCGACATAAAAAAAGCTGTCGACTTGTTTTTCATTGCAGGTGTAAACCATATCGTTTACCACGGGACCTGCTTCTCACCCCCCGATGATCCGTGGCCGGGATTCCAGTTCTATGCGGCAGTCGAACTAAATCCGGCAAACCCCGTATGGGCTGACTTCCATGCACTGAACTCCTATATCACAAGGGTTCAGTCGTTTATGCAGACCGAAAAACCCGGCAACGATGTTTTGCTTTATTTCCCGGCCTCAGATACCTATTCAACCTACAACAGGCTTATGCTTGATCATTTCGACGGTACCGGTCAGCGCTTCAGGGATACCTTTTTCAGAAAGGCAGCCGAAGAAATGAGCGGCAGAGGTTACACATACGACTTTATTTCAGATCTGCAGATTATGCAGTGCTCGGCAAACGGAAATAAAATTGTAACTGAAAGCGGTACAGAATACAAGGCTGTTGTTGTCCCGGAATGCCGGTACATTCCGGTGGAAACCTTCAACAAACTTTTAAACCTCGCAGAAAATGGTATTAAAGTTATATTTTACGGAAATCTGCCGTCAGATGTTTCAGGTTTTGCTGATTTTGAGATGAAAAAAGAGATACTGAATCACCTTAAGAACCAGTTAAAATTCGAAAAGGCGGGCGAAGGATTAAACCTGGCTAAAACGGGTAGCGGCGCAGTAATACAGGGAAACAATATTGAAAAGCTGCTTTCATTTTCAGGAATAGAAAGGGAGACACTTGTAGATTCAGGGCTGCAGTTTTACAGAAGAAGAGCTTCCGACGGAAGTATTTACTTTATCTGTAACCCTTCAGACAAAATATTCAAAGGCAAAATAGGTCTCTCCACTGTTTCCCGTTCCGCCGCCCTGTTCAACCCAATGACGGGCGAAAAGGGAAGAGCTCCCGGAATGCGTGTGAAAGATGACAGGACTGAACTCTACATCGAGGTTAAACCGGGCGAATCGCTGATAGTCAGAACATACTCAAAGAGTGTGTCAGGACCTGAATATAACTTCTATGAACCGGCAGGCCGGTCAGTGGCACTCACCGGTAAATGGAAACTGGAATTTAAGAAAGGGGGACCTGTAATTCCCGCTTCCATATTACTTGATGAACCTGTATTATGGACCACATTGCAGGGCGAAGGATACAAAGACTTTTCAGGTTCGGCAGTTTACAGCACTACCTTCTCCATGCCCGTAACAAAAGCGAAATACTGGTCTGTCGACCCCGGCACGATTAAAGAAAGCGCGAGGGTCATCCTGAACGGTGAATATATCGGGACATTAACCGGCCCTGATTTTTCAGTTGTAATACCATCCGCCAAACTTAAAAAGGTCAATACTTTGGAGGTCAGGGTGACAAATCTTGCCGCAAACCGGATTGCCTATATGGATCGCAACGGCATTGAATGGAAGAAATTTTACAACACCAACTTCCCATCCCGCCTGCCTCAGAACAGGAAAGATGGCCTTTTTGATGCCTCCGCCTGGCCGGCCCGCCCGTCGGGTATGGAAGGGCCTGTCGCCATAACACCTGTAAAACAGGTTAAGGTTTTGAATAAATGAAAATTAATTCTTTTCAAACGCCAAAAATATTCTTTCATGATTTTCAGCAACAGCGTGAAGCCGGCCGTTTCGGGAAATTCCGCATAAACCGCCTTTTTAAACCGCACAACCATAATCAGATACACACATACATTTGTTTTTTACAACCAATGGCACACGGATTACACGGATTTGACGGATCTTCACGGATTTACTTGTGGTCTCAGTTAAAATCTGTATCATACGTGTTCAGTATTTGAATCATAAAAATTGCTGTTCTTTATAAGAAAAAACAGAATTACTTTTGACAGATATTAAGTCTTTAAAATCATGAAACTGTCAACCCCCTCCCGCCGCCGGTTTATCAGAAAAACGGTTATTGCAGCAGCCGCAATGACAATTGCACCACGTCTCTTTCCGGCAGAATCCGGTATTCCGGTAAAAAACAAACTCCCCCGTTGGAAAGGCTTCAACCTTACCGACTTCTTTAACCCTTCCCCGCCCCGGTCTCAACAGGCCAATAGCACGACCGGGGAAGATCTGAAATGGATGAGAGACTGGGGTTTTGATTTTGTAAGGATACCTATGGCCTACCCGCGGTACCTGAAATTTGACCGTACCAGGGATATTTCGAAGGATGAAATATGCAATTATGATCCTTCTGCACTGGAGGAAGTCGACAGGCTGATAGATATGTGCCACAAAAACAATCTTCATGTAAGCCTGAATCTTCACCGCGCGCCAGGTTATTGCATCAATGCAGGTTTCCGTGAGCCATTCAACCTGTGGAAAGACGATGAAGCTCAGGAGGCATTTGCCTCTCACTGGGGAATGTGGGCGGAGCGGTATAAAAACATATCTCCTCAGAAACTCAGCTTCGATCTTCTTAACGAGCCGGCATACATCGAAGACATGAACAACCAGTATGCAGGCAAGGTCGCCCTTCCCGGTGAGACATACAGAAAAGTCGTTGAAAAGGCAGTTAAAGCTATCCGGAAATACAACCCCGACCGCCTGATAATTGCTGACGGAAACAATGTAGGGAATAACGTCACTCCTGAATTGTTCGACCTGAATATTGCACAGAGCTGCAGGGGGTACTATCCGCATTATGTTTCGCACTACCAGGCATCGTGGGTCTGGAAAGACCCATCACAGGCACCAATGCCCGTATGGCCCGGCGTAATTGACGGGAAAGAATTCGGCCGCAAAAACCTTGAAGAGCTCTATAAACCATGGATAGATGCTGTAAATAAGGGAATAGGAGTACATTGCGGTGAGTGTGGATGCTATAATAAAACACCCCATTATGTTTTTCTTGCATGGTTCGAAGATGTTCTGGATATACTTACAGGAGCGGGTATAGGATATGCCCTCTGGAACTTCAGAGGCGACTTTGGCATACTCGACTCACGCAGGAGCGATGTTGAATATACCGAATGGTACGGTCATAAACTCGACGGTAAACTTCTGAACCTGCTTAAAAAATACTAGCCCTAAAGTATCGGCAATCCGACAATACTCAGACCCTTTAACCTGTCAACCTTCAATCATCTATTGCCTGGTAAACCATTGCCCTGAACTTAC
>JARKQN010000008.1 GCA_029974835.1 Bacteroidales bacterium | reverse complement strand
CCAATACTCGGATACATAAGTCACAGTGACCTTAAAACGGAAATACCCGTGATTTCACGGCCTTCCTCAACCCTTGCTGAATCATTCAGGTCGGTCAGAACTTCCCTTAAGTTCTTTATCGGCGATACCATGAACCCCGTGATATCAGTCACCTCAACAGTTGTTGCCGAAGGAAAAACATTTGTTTCACTGAACCTGGCCTCCGTGATCGCCCTTCTCGGGAAAAAAGTACTGCTGATCGGACTCGATTTGCGCAAACCAAGGATACACAGGATTCTGGAAGTTGAAAATGAAAAGGGATTAAGCAATTATCTGACAGGGGAAACTGAAAATGTTGATGAAATTATTTCTGAAACAAACATTAAAAACCTCAGCTTTGTTCCTTCGGGCCCGGTGCCTCCCAATCCGGCTGAACTTATAGAATCGGCACGGATGAAAGATTTTATTGATGAAGCAAGAAAGAGGTTCGATTTTATAATTATGGACACCCCTCCGGTGGCCATTGTAACGGATGCACTGCTGTTATCAAAATATGTCGATATGAACATATTCGTTGTAAGACAGAGATATACTTCAAGGAACACCCTGAGACTGATACAGGAATTCTATTCTGAAAAGAAACTCAGAAATCTTTCAATCATTATAAATGACATAAGCCTGACGGGATACTATGGTTACGGGTTAAGGTATGGATATACAATGAGGTATGCGGGGTATGCATACGGGTACAACTTTTACGGGGATTATGTTTCTGCAAAATATGGCTATATGAAAGAAAGCAGCGGCTATTATACAGATGATGATGACTCTGAAGTGTAGTTTTTTAACATAGTACATAAGTCAATTAGGACAGATGGCTGATAAAATTAATCCGTTTATTGATATAGAGGGCAGAAAAGCGGGACCTGATTATGAACCTCTGGTGATAGCTGAAATAGGTATTAACCATGGCGGATCACTGACTGTTGCAAAACAGATGGTAGATGCGGCATATGATGCTGGAGCGGAAATTATAAAGCACCAGACTCATGTTATTGAGGACGAAATGAGCAGTCATGCAAGGCATATCAAACCGGGGAATGCCGATATATCAATATATGAGGTGATGAAAAATGCCGCCCTCTCTGAAGAAGATGAGTATGAGTTGTGCAGGTATGTCAGGTCGAAAGGGATGATCTTCCTTAGTACACCTTTCTCCAGGGCTGCTGCAGTGAGGCTTGCAAAATGGAACGTCGGCGCCTTTAAGATAGGTTCAGGCGAATGCAATAATTACCCTCTTATCAGACATATTGCATCATATGGCAAGCCGGTAATTCTCAGCACCGGAATGAATACTATCAGTTCTGTTGCGGAAGCAGTTAAAATCTTCAGGGAGTACAGGATTCAATATGCACTTCTGCATTGTACAAATATTTATCCCACACCACCTCACCTTATCCGGCTGAACGCCATTGAAGAACTCAAACAGGCCTTCCCTGATGCCGTTATCGGGTTATCAGATCACTCCGAAACCAATTATCCCTGCATCGCTTCCGTGGCTCTGGGGGCTTCAATACTGGAAAGGCATTTTACCGACTCTATGAACAGGGAGGGACCGGATATTTCTTGCTCAATGGACCCTGATAAATGCAGGGAACTTATAGAGGCCTCCAAAATTGTCTTTTATGCCAGGGAAGGCCGCAAGGGACCGGTTAAGGAAGAGGAACCTACAATAAGATTCGCTTTTGCTTCAGTGGTATCCATAAAAGATATTAAAAAGGGAGAGAAGTTTTCATATGAAAATATCTGGGTGAAAAGACCCGGAACAGGCGAGATCCCCGCTTCCGGGTTTGAGGCTATCCTGGGGAAAAAAGCCGTGACAGATATTAAATGCGATACGCAATTAAAGTGGGAAATGATAGATGACTGAGATAAGAAGAGTATTGTTTGTAACCGGAACCAGAGCTGATTTCGGTAAACTTAAACCCCTGATTATAAAACTCGACAACGATCCTGAGTTCGATGTGCATCTTTTCGTGACAGGTATGCACATGCTATCAAAATTCGGATATACTGTTGATGAGGTCAAAAAATGCGGATTCAGAAATATTTTTACATTCATCAGCCATACCGGCCCTGTGTCAATGGACATTATCCTTGCTAATACCATTTTTGGCCTCAGTAATTATGTCAGGGAATTTAATATTGAAATGATTATTGTCCATGGCGACAGAGTGGAAGCACTTGCCGGTGCAATTGTCGGAGCTCTCAATAATATTATCGTAAGCCATGTGGAAGGCGGTGAGCTTTCGGGAACCGTTGATGAGATACTCAGACACTCAATAAGTAAACTCTCACATATTCATTTTGTATCAAATGATCAGGCCCGGCAGAGACTGGTCCAGATGGGAGAGAAACCGGAAACAGTTTTTGTGATAGGATCCCCGGATATTGACATTATGATCTCCGGTAACCTTCCGGCACTTGATGCCGTAAAGAATCATTATAATATCGATTTTGATAAATATGCGGTTTTTATATACCATCCCGTTACAACTGAACTGGACCAGCTCAGGCAAAATATCCGTGAAGTAATCATTGCCCTTCTGAACAGCGGTAAAAACTATGTCGGAGTTTACCCCAACAATGATCCCGGCAATGAAATAATTATGGAGGAAATAAAGACACTTGAGAACTATCCGCAGTTCAGGATTTTTCCTTCAATAAGATTCGAGTATTTTCTGGTTCTGCTTAAAAACTGCGAATTCATTATTGGAAATTCAAGCGCAGGTGTAAGGGAAGCTGAAATCTACGGGAAGATAGCGGTAAATATCGGAACCAGGCAGCATAACAGAAACTCCTCAGGGAATATCATTAATGTAAGGGAAAAGTCAGACGAGATTCTTAAAGCGATAGAAAAGGTTTCACTTGTTAAACCTCTGAACGGTTTTACTTTTGGTGACGGAAAAAGCGCGGAGAGATTTTATGAAATTATGACCTCAAAAAGTGTCTGGGAGGTGCCGGGGCAAAAGCACTTTATTGATCTTGATTTCTGAATGTCATGGAGAAACTTCTTATAACAATATGTGCCCGTGGAGGCTCAAAAGGTATTCCGGGTAAGAATACAAGAACCATAGGAGGTACCCACCTTCTGGGATATTCAGTTAATATTGCAGGAAGATTTGCCCGTCTCTACAATGGTACAGTGGCATTGTCAACCGATAGTGAGGAAATAAGAAGAATAGCTCAGATTTACGGGCTTTCAACTGATTACCTGAGACCTCCGGTACTCTCCTCAGACACAGCGGGTAAGATAGATACGATCAGAGACCTTTTGCTTTTTGAGGAAAAAAAACTTGATACGGAATTTGATTTTATCCTTGATCTCGATGTAACATCACCCCTGAGAACCATTAAAGACCTGTCGGAAGCTTATGAAAAGATAAGACTTGACCGGAATGCTCTCAATTTATTTTCAGTGAGCAAACCTCACCGGAATCCTTATTTCAATGTTGTTGAAAAGGCCGACAATGGCTACTACAGACTTGTAAAAACACCTGACAAACCGGTCAAATCGAGACAAACGGCCCCTGTCGTCTTCGATCTTAATGCATCGTTCTATTTCTACCGGAGGGCTTTCTTTAACATGGGATTTGAAAATGCCTATACTCCAAAATCAATGATATACCTGGTGAATCATTTTTGCTTTGACCTGGATGAGCCCATTGATTTTCTTTTTATGGAATATCTTATCGAAAATTCCAGACTTGATTTTGATTTCAGCGAAAGCCTGACTTCCGGTTGAATAACAGAATATTATGATTGAACTGCCCGATTTTGAGAAAGCCTTTGAATTTGAAAATAACTTTTACCTGAGTTGCGATAACTCAAGGGTGGCAAAATTTGTCGCTCAGTATGAACTGTTTAAAATCTCGGTAAATGTTCCGGGAGAGATAGCTGAATTCGGAGTATTCAAAGGGGTATCTCTTGTAAGATTTGCCCATTTCAGGGAAATTCTCGGAATAAGTGAAAAAAAATCAATTTTCGGTTTTGATACCTTCGGCGAATTCCCTGATTCAAATTATGAACCCGACAACGAACGCCTGGCAAAATTTATTGTTTCGGCCGGCAGTACCAGCATCGGGAAGGATCAGCTCATAAAGGTGCTGAATAAAAAAGGTTTGGACAAAGGCGTTCACCTGATTGAAGGGGATGTAAGAGATACTATTCCGGAATTCATTAAGAATAATCCCGGTGTAAAGATTTCTTTTCTGAACCTTGACGTGGACCTCTATGAACCATCAAAAGCAATTCTTGAATCCTTCTGGCCGCTTATTTCAGAAGGAGGCGTTCTGCTTTTGGATGATTACGGGAAATTCCCGGGTGAAACAAAGGCGGCGGATGATTTCTTTGCTGATAAAGGGGTGGCGATCAGAAAATTGAAATATGCCGCTTCCCCCAGCTACATTATTAAAGAGAGCCAGGAATGAAAATCGGACTTATCGGTTACGGCTCAATCGGCAGGAGACATATAAGTAATCTCATATCTCTGGGATTCAATGATATCACTCTTTTCAGGGAGATAGGAAGGGGTAATCAGGAAGGATTGAGGGAAATATTCAATTATAATGATTTCATAAATGAGGAATTCGATTTCATCATTATTTCCAATCCGACTTCTTTTCATTTTACCACCATGCTGCCATTACTGGAGAAGGACAGCAACATCCTTGTTGAAAAACCCCTGGTCTTCAGAAATGAAGAATATGATGCATTGAAAAAAATATTGCCCGGTTACATGGGTAAAGGAATGTGCGCCTATAATATGAGGTTTCATCCCTGCGTAAACAGGATAAAGGAAATATGTTCAGATAATACTCTCGGGAAGATTTATTCAGCCCGCCTTTTTGTTGGTCAGTATCTGCCCGACTGGAGGCCGGGCCAGGATTACAGAAAAGGGGTTTCCGCCCTCAGAAGCCTTGGCGGGGGGGTTGTGCTTGAACTTATTCATGAAATAGATATGGCATTGTATCTTTTCGGCAAGCCTGTTTCTGAAATCTGTTCGATCGCGGGCAAATTATCCTCACTGGAAATTGAGACCGAGGATATGGCAGAAATAATGTTCAGAACGGAAAAAAATATTATTGTTTCCATACATCAGGATTACCTGAGCCGTGGATATAAGAGGACAATTGAGATTATTGCAGAAAATGGTTCACTGATCTGCGACCTGAAGAGGTCTGAGATTTCTGTTACTGACCGGGACGGGAAACAGTCAGAAACAGAAATGATCCCGTTTGAAAGAAATGATATGTATCTGGGTCTGATGGATTATTATACCGGTTGTATTTTAAACGACCGTGATCCTGTTCCCGGGCTCCGGGAGTCGCTTGAAGCAGTCAGGGTGGCTCTTGAAGTAAAGACCGTTAATAAACTTTGATACCGCCATGAAAACAGCTGAAGAACTCTTTTCGGTAAAGGGGAAAGTAATTGCAATTATCGGGGCTACAGGAATTCTTGGACGACAATATTGTATGTTCCTGTCAAAGGAGGGTGCTCATGTAGCAATGGGTGACATAAATATAGATGCCTGTAATGAGCTTGCTGAAAGAATCAGAAAGGACTTTAAAACAAATCCTCTGGCTTACCATATTGATATCTCAGAGGAGTCAATGATAGAGGGTTTTTTCTCCGCTGTTGAGAGCAAATATAAACGTCTGGATGTGCTGGTTAATAATGTGCAGACAAAACCCGAAGGTTTTTATGCACCCTTCGAAAACTACTCTATGGAGACACTTAAGAAAGTCCTTGATGCAAACCTTGGAGGGGCAGTTATCGCCAGCCAGAAGGCCTGCAAAATTTTCCTCAGACAGGGATATGGAAATATCGTGAATATAGCATCAACTTACGGAAATGTTGGAGCAGATCAGCGAATATATGAGGGCGTAAAGAACATTTATTTCCCCGGCTCGCCATTCTCCTCACCTGTATCTTATGCCATTACCAAGGCAGGAATGATAAACCTTACCAGATACCTTGCCTCTTATTACAGGGAGAAGAACATAAGGGTTAATTGTCTCACACCCGGCGGTGTGTATGACAACCATGATGAAACATTCCTGAGAAACTATTCGTACAGGACCCTGCTCGGCCGCATGGCCGACAGGGATGAATACAACGGGGCAATACTTTTCCTTGTTTCGGAAGCCTCTTCATATATGACGGGCTCAAACCTTATTGTGGACGGGGGATGGACAGCCATATAAAACCGCAGATGGCCGGAATTATCCTGGCAGGGGCCGGGCAGATAGGCAGCAGGCATCTTCAGGGCCTTAAACATCTCCCTTTTGATGCACAGGTTTGGCTTGTTGATCCCTCGGATGATAATCTGTCAATTGCAGTTTTAAGGGCAAACGAAATTGAAGAATCGACTAATATTTTGAAGATCAGATGTGCGAATACCATTCACGAGATTGATACTGAAGAAGCGGATCTCGCCATAATTGCAACCAATTCAGATGTCAGGCCCCTTGTTGTATCATCTGTCGCTGATAAAGTTAAACTAAGGTATATGCTGCTTGAAAAAGTGGTTTACCAGTCTTCGGCAATATTTAAGGAACAGTTGAAACTTCTGAATGAGAAAGGGATACTTTCATGGGTCAACTGTCCGAGAAGAGTCTATCCGTTTTACAAGCAATTGAAGGACAATATAGATGGGGAAGATTTTGTTTCAGTTAAGGTTTCGGGTAGTTGCTGGAATCTTGGATGTAATGCAATTCATTTTATAGATTTATTCGCTTACCTGACGGGAAACAATAAGATCAGACTCAAAAATGCAAATCTTGATCGGGAGATTATTAGTAGTAAACGACAGGGATTCAGGGAATTCACGGGTACCCTTAATTATTGCTCCGATGCCGGAAATCTCGAACTTGTGGCTTTACCAGGCAGCTATCAGCCTCCTGAAATAGAAATAAATGTTTCAGGAAACACGTGGAAGATCTCGGAAATTAACGGTACCGTGACCAGGATAGGGAAAGATGGAACTTCTGCAGAGGTATCCTCTTTCAGATTCCCTTATCAGAGTGAACTTACCGGCTATATTGCCGGGAAAATAATTAATTCAGGCAAATGTGATTTAACAAGTCTGGAGGAGTCGTTTATTTATCATTCCCTGTTATTCGAACCGTTTCTTAATCATATAAAGGAAGTGGAAGGAGTAATGCCGGTAAATTGTCCAATAACATAAAATTATGAATGTTCTGCTGGTTGGAGCCGGCCGGATGGCTCAGGAATACGGGCTGGTGCTAAGAGACATGGGAGTAAACATCACTGTGGCAGGCAGGGGATTGGATTCAGCATCCCTGTTTGAACAAAGAACGGGGATTAAGCCCCGGACAGGCGGAGTTGAAAAATATTTAAGGGAGATGACTTTAATCCCGGACGCTGCAATAATCGCAGTGAAGGTGAAAGATTTATTCGCAGTATGTAAACTTGCATTGGATTCGGGTATTAAAAGAATTCTTCTTGAAAAACCCGGTGCTTTATATTCCTCTCAGATTGAGGAGTTGTGCAGGTACTCGGAAAATATCGGGGCGGATATTTATATAGCATATAACAGGAGATTCTACAGTACAGTTTTAGAGGCCGAAAAGATGCTCGTTGATGACGGCGGGGTTAAATCAATGATATTTGAGTTCACGGAATGGAGCGATCGTGTGGAGGTTTTTGACACCGATATTGAGGAGAAGCAGAGATGGTTTCTGAGTAATTCTTCACATGTGGCCGATCTTGCTTTTCATATTGGAGGGCTGCCTGTTGAATTGCAGGCCTACTCAGGCGGCTCACTTAAATGGCATGAAAAGGGTTCCGTTTTTTGCGGTTGCGGTCGTACGGATAAAAATGTCCTTTTTTCTTATGCTGCAAACTGGAACGCTCCCGGCAGATGGGGACTGGAATTTCTTTCCGAGAACCTGAGGATTATACTGAGGCCAATCGAACAATTGCAGGTTATAAACAAAGGAGAATTGATTCCACGGACTGTCGAGATTGATAATAATTACGATAGAAAATACAAACCAGGCCTCTTCAGAATGGTACATAATTTCCTGAATGGCCCGGGTGATAATCTTTGCAGTATAAGTGAGCAGGTTGAAATGTTCGGGTACTACTGCAGAATCGCCAATTACCTCTGAGAATTGAAGCAGGACCAGGTAAGAGCATCAGGAATCTTGATTTTCAGCAACCTCGCAATTAATCTGACGGGGTTTCTGAGACAGATAATAATGGCCTGGATACTTGGCATATCAGGCCATATCGACCTTATGCTACTGGCAATGATAGTCCCTGCAATAATACAGTCAATGATAGGAGGCGGCGCCGGTGAAATAATGGTGATAAAAAGAGACAGGGAAGGTTTCAGGGAGGGCTCTTTTGAAGCATTGTTTATACTGTCCTGTATGGTGCCTGTAGCACTTTTGGGAACTATATATTTTTTCTCAATAAACCTGCTTATACCATTCTTTAACCTGGAGCCGGAAAATGTTAAATTATTCAGGGAACTTTCACTGATCTTCATCCTGAATATGCTTCCCGGTACATTTAATTCTGTACTGAGGCCTCATTTGTACTCTCAGGGATTTTACCGATTTTATGCTGTTTCATCGGTGGTCTCACAGATTGCCGGAATAGCTTTCATTTTGATTGCTGCCGGGAGAATAGGCATATATGCTTTTGCATTTAGTTAC
This sequence comes from Bacteroidales bacterium, assembly GCA_029974835.1. GTDB lineage: Bacteria > Bacteroidota > Bacteroidia > Bacteroidales > VadinHA17 > LD21. The sequence goes on along the minus strand of JARKQN010000008.1, from coordinate 2,936 downwards.
CTGCTTACCGGTACACTAAATGCCGTATGGTTTTCATTCAGGGCCGGGCTTTTTCTCCCGGGTTTATTTAGTAAAAAGGTGTGGAAGCATGAATCAGAACAGCTTATGACACTTCTTAAGAGAGTCTTTTCTTTAAGTATTCAGACACTGATGAATCACTTCGCCACATTCTGGGAAAGATCATTAAGTGTAAAATTCCTTTCACCGGGATACCTGAGTTCACTTAACTACTCCAAAACCCTTGCTGAACTCCCCAATACCATTCTGATGTCATCGGTCCTTACAACCTCATACATAGAACAGGCAAAGCTGAACAGGAATTCGGAACAGGAATTTGCAGATTATACTACCCGTACATTAAGTCTGATTATAAAAGCCGGATTTCTTCTGCAGGCCATAATGCTTGCCCTCGCTCCGGCAATAATTATCCTGATTTTCCGACGAGGCAGGTTCGATAATGAAGCTGTAAGGGTGACTCTGATAATTTTCAATATTCTCATAATAGGATTTCTTCCGAATATCATAATGAACTTCCTCACAAGGACAATGTACATTCTGGGGGAATACAAAAAACTTCTTCTGGCGGTATTTCTGAAATTTACAGTACAGGTACTGATTATGTTGGTTTTCATAAAAACCTTCGATCATACAATACCGGTAGCTCTGCTTACAGCTTATCTGTGCCTGGCGGTAATACTGTTTTATTTCACAGGAAGAAGAGTAACCCTGCCTCCTTTACGATTCTTTATGCTCAGACTTTTTACCATAAGCGGGATATCCGTCATTTTACTGACAATTCACAGCTATACAATAGATCTCTATATTAACCTGCCGAATTCACTTATATTTCTTGCATCTCTCCCCTTTTTTATTATTTCGGGCATTGCATTTTTCTGGTTTCTTCGCAGAAATGGTATTGCACCACTGATAAATTTTAAGCAAAAATCATCGTTTTGAATAAGGAGAAATTAAAGAAAACAAACAGGCACTATCTTAAAAAGGTTTTCAGACTGAAGACTCTTTTTTATCCAGTTGTCCTTTTCCTGATTAAGGCCGGGCTTGCCATACCGCTCGAAAAAATTCTTACAAGGATTATAAAACTGGCCGGGATAAACAAAAACATTCACTATTTCTTCAAATATATTGATTACGCGGGATGGTTCAGGAATTGCTTCACAGACAGTCATCCTGCTGATGAAGAAATCCTTTTCCCGGCAATGACCGGGGTGCATAGTAACTTCACACTTCTTAATTTGTTGTTAGCCAGATATTTATCTGAGCGCAGGAATATAAAGCCGGTGTTTTATATATGCGATTCCGCCTTCAGTATTTGCACAAAAGACGGCCTGTTGAAATCACGTGAAAAATATCCGTGGTTCTGTCATGAGTGCTGGTATGGGTACAGGCTGATCCAAAAAGAAACAGGAATTGAAACTGAATTGATGAGTCGTTATACGGAAAAATGCCTGGAAAAGATTAATTCCGTAACAGAAAGGATTAAAACAATTACCTCCCTGGATGATCTGATATCTTTTGAGTATAACGGTATACCGGTAGGCCGGTTTGCCAAAAGATCCGTTCTAAGATACTTTCTTACAGGAAATCTAAGGGATACAGAAGATGTTCGTGAAAAATTCAGACGTTACCTGGTTGCAGGGGTAAGATACAGTATGGCATTCGAAAAAATTCTGAATGAAAGGCCTGCTTTAAAATATGTAATTCTTAATAACGGCTCGCTGATGTTCGAAGCCCTTGCAAGGTATCATTGCGAGAAGAAGGGCATTGATTATATGACCTATGAAACATACATCGGGAATAATTCACTTATTTATAAAAAGAATGGCCCGGTTATGGATCTTGACTGGGAGCCTGAATACAGACAGTTTTTAAAGGGTTTTGAGCTTGATGAATCACACAGGGAGAATGTAAAGGGGTTTTTTGATGGCCTCCGGAGAGGGGTCGGTTTATATGCAGTTCTGAATAAAGAACATAAAACAGATGTTAATTTGGATTCTGTAAGATATGCATGCCTTTTCACAAACCTTAATTTTGATACTGCGGTTATTGATAAAAACTCTCTTTTCGGAAGTATGGAAGAATGGATTTATTCGGTTATAGGTTACTGGAAAGGGAAAAACCCACCGGTGAAACTCGTTATCAGGATTCACCCTGGCGAATTAAAACTCGTTACTGCCAGTAATGAATATCTCGGGGAGAGAATCTCCAAAGCCTCAGAAGGTTGTGAGAACATAATAATTTTTGATTCAACAGATGCCGTAAACTCCTATGAGCTTATCAAAAATACCGATTTTGCCCTGATATACTCGAGCACCATCGGGCTTGAGACTGCATGGGCCGGGAAGCCTTGTCTTGTAGCCGGCATGCCCTGGTTCCGGAATAAACCGTTCGTCATTTATCCCGGGGACAGAGAAAATTATTTCGGACAGCTGGAAAAACTTATATCCGGTAAGTCTGACTTCAGGCCTGATATTGAAGAACTTTATAAAACTGTCTATTTCACCTATTTTATCAGGACAAAGAAACTGAATGGCATAAAACTATATACACCTAAAGAAGAACCAAATACGGTATTCTCTTCATCTCAGGAGATGATACTGAATAATTTAACTTTCTTTGAAGAATTCAGTAATGAACTATTCGGCAGAGTCTGCAATTAAGGGTCAGGCAGGAAAGATTAACAATACATTTTTTTTCCCGTTAAAAGGGGATAGGTTTCTCTATATCTTTTTACTGTTACTCCCTCTGATAAATGCTGCGGCGGATTCTACCATTTATTATTTTGTGGAAGCTGATAAGGAAGGGGGGTTACACCCGGGCATAATCAGAGGTATGATACTTCTGTTCTTTATTTTCTTATTCGGATTCCGTCGTATAAAGGATAATACTATTAACAGATACATTCTGATATTCCTGGC
>JARKQN010000121.1 GCA_029974835.1 Bacteroidales bacterium | reverse complement strand
CCCCCTGCCTTCGCAAGGCTCAGGCTTCCCCCTCTCTACGGCGTAGAGAGGGGGATTGAGGGGGTGAGTTCGTGTTGAACCGGAGTAATAAGGAACAGCTACTTTTCGGATTGCGGGTTTTTATCCGGATACTAATGATATTTTTATATCTTTGAGGGCGGTTTTTGACTTAACATTAATAAAAATCGGTCACAGGGGGATTTTTATTTCAGGGTTAACGGGGTATAATGAAAACCTTTATCAAGAGAAGGGAGAAAAACACTGAGCTGGTGGTTGTATATGCCGGCTGGGGTATAGATGAAAATATGTTCGTGCCATTAAGCAGCGACGATACCGATCTGATCCTGTTTTATGATTATTCAGCCGATGAGGCGCTTGTACTGCCTGAAATCAAAACTTATACAAGAGTTACGGTAATCGGATGGTCTCTGGGAGTATGGGCTGCAGAACACCTGTCGGGTAAAACAGGAATTACCCCCGATCTTAAAATAGCGGTTAACGGCACCCCGTTACCAGCAGATGACAGGTACGGAATCCCTTTGAAAATAATCGAAGGAACTCTCAATAATCTGGGCGAGGCAAACGTAAAAAAATACTACTACAGGATTTTTGGTGACAAAAAGTCCTTTGAGGAGAACAAGGAAAGAATTCCGAAGCGCACCACAAAATCCCTGCAGGATGAACTGAGATGGCTTTACAACAGGATGATGGAACAAAGCGATCCCTCCTTTAAGTGGGATTATGCCGTAATATCCGAAAAAGACAGGATTTTTCCTGCATCGTCACAGATGAACTACTGGAAAACCAGGAATGAGACCAAAGTATTAATGCTGCCGATGAACCATTATATCCTCAATAAATGGCCCGATTATCGCAGCTTTATCAATTATGTCTGTAAACACGGAAAGAGCCGGAGGAAAAGGAAAGTAACTACTGCTTTATAATTCCCTCAGAAGTATATTGGCTCCTGATTTACCGGCGTGCTTTTCGAGTTTTGCCAGAATGGCACTGACTTTTTCAAATTCCTTGTTCCTGGTTAATGACTGCTGTTCAATTCCTTTTTTCTCAAGTTTAGAAAGGACGAAAGAAACAGTGATATTATCAGTGTTCATTGCCGGCTGATAAAGCCTCTCCTTTCCGTCATCCTTCACTACTGCCGAAACCAGTCCCACACTATTCAGATCCTGCAGAATATCCCTTACAATACGAACAGGCATTGAAATCTCCGATGAAATTACCTCTGCGCTGAGAGGAGGCATTCCGTTCTCAAAATGCTTTATAATACGGCTGAGAATCATCAATGTAAGTGCTTTTTTATGGTAATAACTGATATTCAGAGCCTCCGACTCATACTCGTATCTTGATATGTTCTGGTTGGCGAATGAGAGTTCAGCTCCCAGCAGAACAACCAGCCAGCTCATCTGAATCCATACAATAAATAAGGGTATTGCGGCAAAGCTGCCGTATATGGAGTTTAACCTGGTAATCCCAAACTGCAGGTCTATATATAACCACTGCAGGAACTGCAGCAGTGTTCCCGAAAGGATACCTGCAACAAGGGCTGATTTAAACCTGACCTTGGTGTTCGGCATCACAATGAAAAGCACAGTGAGTACAAGCCAGGTAAGTATAAAGGGAATTAGCTTAACAAGAAATGAAACAAGTGGTTTCATTGATTCAAGAATGGCCGACTCGGACAAAAAATCCTCAAGATTTGTGTTTATAAAGACGGTTATGCTACCGGAAAGAATCAGGAAAATCGGAGCAATAAGCATTATCGTGAGATAATCGGTAAATTTCCTGACCCACGGACGCGAGTTTTTTATTTCCCAGATGTTATTAAAGGATCTTTCGATACTGTCGAGCAAAGACATTCCCGACCATAAAAGCACAATAACACCCACTCCGGCCATATAACCGCCCTTTGTTGCATCAAGTGCATTCCGTGCATTGGAAAGAAGCCAGTTCAGGACTTCCTTCTGGGTTTCAAAATTCTTGATCAGCTGGTCTTCCAGGTTCTGATCAAGTCCGAAACCTTTAGCAACAGCAAAGGCTATAGCAGCAAGCGGCACAACAGCAAGCATCGAATAAAAGGTTAGCGCCGATGCTTCAAGCATAACCTTGTTGTTTACAAACCCGCGTGCCGCGATAACCACTATCCTCATTTGCTTAATAAGCAGCATCTTGCGTCGTGATATCTCCGAGAGCGGAGTATGCCAGATCAGGTCGTTAAGCTGCTTGATTTTCCTGAAAAACCATGAAACGGGATTTTCCATCAGGTTGATTTTTGAAGTTGTATCACCGGATTCAAAGATAAGAAAATACTGATTGAAAAATAATTGTATATTGGCATCTGTCTCATTGTGAACTGAAAAACTTTTTTACTTGTCACCTTCAATATAACATAAAATGAAAAACATCATATCCGGAATCCGGAAACCAGTACTCGTACTCGACGAGAAAAAATGCAGGGAAAACATCAGGCTGATGGCAGGGAAGGCAGAAAAATGGGGCGTGAACTTCAGACCCCATTTCAAAACCCACCAGTCGGCAACCATAGGAAACTGGTTCAGGGACGAGGGAGTTAAATCAATTACTGTCTCCTCTGTTACAATGGCTTCTTTCTTTGCAGGGAAAGGCTGGTCTGATATCACAATAGCCTTCCCCTTAAACCTCAGGGAAGCCGGCTCACTCCGAAAACTGATAAATGAAACAGGGGCTGCAATAAATATTCTTACTTCCGGGCAGGAACACCTGAACATGGTCCTGAAAAAAGTTGATTTCCGGGCGGGATGTTTTATAAAGACTGACACCGGATACAGGCGGACAGGTGTTGACTGGAATGACAAACAACAGCTAATGCGAATGGCATATGATATATATAATTCAGACTCCCTTCGCTTTAAAGGTATACTGACCCATTCAGGCCATTCATACGGCGTGCGGTCGCGTGAAGAGGCGGAAAGAATATTTCATGATTCCTCTGAAAAGATGGCAGAGGCGGGGAAACATACCGGATATGACGGTATTATTATATCAACCGGCGACACACCCCTGTGCAGCATGGTTGAGGAACCGGGTATTTTTAATGAAATAAGGCCCGGAAATTTTGTATTCTACGATCTTATGCAGGCTGAAATCGGGTCATGTACCAGAGACCAGGTGG
>JARKQN010000120.1 GCA_029974835.1 Bacteroidales bacterium | reverse complement strand
ATACCCAGCACCGGGTTGGAAGAAGTGTTTTCCGATGTAAAGTCAGGGTCATAACCATAATTCGGAGATCTTCTTATTGAGAGGTTTCCGTAGAAGCTGAGACTTGCTGAAAACACATCGTTGATTTTAACATCCACATTCTGACGGGTGCTGATTTTATTGTAATCGGCCTTTGCTCCGATCTTATAAATATCACCCTCGCTGTTATAGCCTATGAATGAATAGTATTGAACAATATCATTGCCGCCCGAAGCCGACATGTTTGCACGCATCATCGGCATGGTGTTCTTGAAAACAAGGTCGCTGTAGCTTACACTTGGGAAGAATTTATCGTAAGGGTCGTTCTTCGCATAGTTATTTATGGCCGATGCAGAGTAAAGCGGTGTAAGGCCGTCAGCTGTCCTGGCCTGATTGTTGAGTGTAGCATAATCTGCTCCTTTCACCCAGCCGGGCATTCTGTCAACAACGCTGACACCTCTTTCAATGTTAAAATCGAGAATTCTTTCGTTGGGCTGACCACGTTTTGTGCGTATAAGCAGAAAACCGTTTTTGGCCACAACAGGACCGAACATTGCTGCTGCCAGTGTTCCTTTGTTAATAGTAATTGATTCGATTTCAGAAGGGTCGAGAGCAACTTCGGCCAGGTCGGTGTAAATACCGTCAACAATTGCCAGCGGGATATTTGAAAACTTGGCTGTTGCTCCGAAGCTCCCGATTGGTTCCTGTGCCGAAACACCGGGCCAACCGTATAGTTCTCTCACGTCCCATCCTGAAGTAAGGCCTGTAAAACCTGCTCTGATATCGTTGGACGGGTATTTTTCAAGTCTTGATGCCTGTACTATAACCTCAGGTCCGGTAATCTCCCTTTTTGTAAGATTGGTAAAAAGGAATGGTAAAGTCACCTCGTCATCTCTCGTCATGAAAAGCTTTGAAGCCTTGAGAGTCAGGGTATTGTTCTGAACCAGGTCAGTCACAATGGCAACGCTTTTCTCGAAAGAGGGGGATGTTACGGTAACGACATTTTCGGGATGGGCCTTGAATGAAGCGGAGCCGCTGGCGTCGGTTTCAAGGTGTATCACACCTTCCCCGACGACAACTAAAGCGCCGGCAACGGGGTTGCCGGATTCGTCAACCACCCTAATCGTAACATCGATAGACTGCCTTGCCCTTCTTTCCCTCTGTGCCTGGCCGCTGGCATTGACAACCAGCAGGAAGCAGGCCAGGAGAAGGGCTGCGTATCTGATTTTCAGGAATATATTATTAAATCTCATAACTTATTTATTAAAGATTAATTACCAGACAACATTAGGTTCAAAATTCTTCATCTTGAAATTGTCAACAATATTGAAAGGCAGGTAATACATCGGTTCCTTCCATGACGGCTGACGATCTGCTCCAAGCGGAATTCTTGTGTATTTATAGCCGGTCGGGTATTCAGCTGAAGCCGTAACTTTCTCAATATCTACTCCATAAAGTGTACTTGAGTATGCTGCAGGAGCATCTTTCCACCTGCGGATATCGAAGTAATAGTGGCCTTCCCAGCTGAGCTCAACATTCCTTTCATTTTTAATCCTGTCCCTGAAAACATCCTTATCTGCGGTATACTGCGGAAGAACATTCACCTGGCCTATCCTGTTTCTGATAAGGTTGATTGCATCAACTGCATTCATTGTGGCACTGCTTACTCCGATGGCAGTCGGTCCCCATGCCTCATTTGATGCTTCGGCATAGTTGAGATATAGTTCAGCCAGCCTTATAATAGGATCCGTATGGAGAGTTGTGATCTGGTTCTTGGTACTTGCATTACCCCAGTTCTTTCTCAGATAATATCCTGTTCTGGTAATTCCAAGGTAACTCTGATTAAGCAACTCCGAATAAGTGGTTCCCTGCCTCCATATCTGGGCTTTGCCTGAGGCCCATCCAATGCAGGGTGACTGGTTTGTTATTATATCGAGTGCAAGCCTTGGATCCCTGTTGGCATAAGGATCCTGTTCTTTGTAATGGCCCGCTGCAGTTGCGGCATCCCTGTCGGCCTGGGTATTGAGCGGTTCTCCGAAAGCGGTTTCGTATTTATCCACAAAATTCTGGGTTGGGCATACACCCGACCATGATGTTTTGCTGTTACCGAAGACACCGTTATATAACCCGGCAAAATCACCGCTTTTCCATGCTCTTGATCCGGTGTAATAGGCAAAGATCTGTTCATTGGAGTATTGAACTCCGTAGAAATTCCTGAAACGGTCAGCAGCCGGCAGCAGTTCGTAGCTGTTGGCAAGTGCCAGTTGTATTGCCTCCCATGATGCCTTTGCTGCATTTTCCCATGCTACCTGGCCTGCAGTGTTATTGAGCGGGCTTGCTGCATAAAGCAATACTCTTGCCTTAAGAGCCTTGGCGGCAACGCCGTTGGGTGCTCTCTGGTCGGGATCGGCAAGGTGGCCGGGTAGTCCCGGACCCGGGTCGCGGCGCACCTTCCCTGCTTTCTCAAGGTAAGTATAAGCCGTATCCAGATCATTGGCAATCTGTATGCAGGTTTCATAGTTTGAAAGCCTTGGTATATCCCATTGATCTTCCGGACCAATTACCCATGTGATATAAGGCATCCTTCCCCAGAACTTAAAAAGAGTAAAATGGCAGTAAGCCCTTATAAAATGCATCTGGCCCTTCAGGTCATCCTTATCCTGCTGGGTTGCATCCTGTAACAGGTCGAGCTTTCTCAGGGCTATATTGCATATCCTGATATCCATAAACATTGATTTCAGTATAGGCCGGCGGTTACCGTCGTTAATGAATTTGTCGACGAAACCGATCACCGAACCCGACTTGAAGTTATGGCCCTCCATATAACGGCCCTGGTCGGCTGCATCGGTAATTCCCTCAAGAGTATATTTCTGGTCCCAGTAGTCGAAATAGAGAGGCGAAGCCGTCTTAATGTTAAAATCGCGCCAGTTGCCGCTATAGATATTCTGCCCCTCATATACGGCATTGAAGAAAAGCTTGAAGTTGACAAGTTTCGACCAGATCTCAGCCTCGTTGATTCCCTCTTCGGGAGCCTTGTCGAGGTACTTTTCACATGAAGTGGAAAGCACCATGCCGAGACAGATTGTTGCCAGTATAAATAGTTTCCTTTTCATAATCTACTCCTTAATAATGTTAAAAATTGATCTTGGCTCCAAACCTCACCGAGGCAATGATCGGGTAGAAACCCTGCTGGAAGTTTGTTGCCTCCGGGTCGCCCTCCGGAAGTTTTGTCCATGTAGCCAGGTTGTTCCCGGTAACATAAACCGACATGTTTGAAATGCCGAGAATATTTTTCAGGGCTCCGGGGTTGAACCTGTAACTCAGGTAGACATCTTTCAGACGCAGGTAGTCGGCATTCCTGAAGAAACGGTTTTCGATCATAATCTGGTATCCGCGGTCGGCTTCGCCGCCACCCCAGAAGAGGATCGGTGAGCTTGAACTTCCTGCATAATGCAGAGTGGAGTGATTTGCATCCTGGTTTGTGGGAGTCCAGTAGTCGAGCTGCGAAGCATGAACCCTCCAGTCGCCTTTGATGAATTCAACCTCATACAACTGGTTGTACTGGACATATTTGCCCTTGTTGCCTGAGAAAAGGAAGTTGAATTCGAAGTTTTTCCAGGTGAAACCGCTTCCGAATGAGTAAACAACAGGCGGGTAGGTAAGACCCTTAATCGGGTATTTGTCGCCACCCGGTGTAACGGTTCCGTCAGCGTCGAAATCGAGGAACTTGTAGTCTCCCACCCTTAGCTGGTTAAGCGCGATGGGAGATACATTATTGTGAATATCGTCAATGGTAGTGTAATACCCTGTTCCCGTAAGGATTACTCCGTTTATCTCAGTACCTTCAACACCCGCTTCGGCGAACATCATTGCAGTAAGAGGTTTTCCTGCCTGTTTCCTGTGTTCGGGAGCATAAGGTTCGTCATCCTTGAATACCACACGGTTTTCGTTTGCCGAGAAGATACCCCTTACATAGAACTCGAAGTCAGGCGATAAGGTTTTCCTGAATTCGCTTTCAATTTCAACTCCGTGCTTTTTAACCTTTCCGAGGTTCAGCTCCTTGAAGCTGTTACCTATCATCATGGTGGCGCTCTTAGGAGTCAGAAGCATTTTATCGCGGAATTCGTCGAAGAAATCAACATTCAGGGTGATCATGTTTTTAAAGAGTCCCATTTCAAATCCGAGGTCGCGTTTATGGGCTCTCTCCCACTGCGCGGTAGTATTGGCCCCCAGGTCCTCGCGGATATATCCTCTTGCATCCTTCCAGTAGGAGCTGGTATAGAGCCACCTGCTTCGTGCATAATCGCTTCCCACATATCCGTCGGAATAACGCAGTTTCAGTTTGTTCATCCATGGCACTGCATTCTTAAAGAAGTTTTCCTCGGAGAGCACCCAGCCAATTGCCAGCGAGGGGAATGTACCGAACCTGTTGGCAGGGGCAAATCTTTCAGACCCTGTATAGCCGATGTTGAATTCGAACAGGTATTTCCGGTTATAGTCGTAGGTTACCCTTCCTACCCATGCCTCGTTATAATACGGGAAATCGGTTTGCTGGTTCTTTTCCTGCCTGTTGAAAAGGCCCAGAGCTGTGACGGTGTGCTTACCAAATGTCCTGTTATAGTTAACAGATGCCTCATAATAGAGGTCGCGGTAATAACCCCCGTTAAGGCCTCCCACGTTGATATCATAAGGCCCCAGCTTGTAATACTCATTCCCTTCACCGTTACGGTACCATGGGTTGTAGAGCCTTCCGGTCGACGGGTTAAGCTGTCCCGAAAGGGGAATAAGGTCATAATAAAGCTGATAATCGGGGTATGTATATGAAAGTGTAAGCTGCCTGTTGTTATAATAGGTACTCAGCGATACTTTTCCGTTTAAAGAGAGTCCTTTTGTTATCCAGTCGAGCTGCTGTTTCAGGATAAGGTCGGTGAACATCCTTGAGCCGAGGTCCCTGTTAAAACTTCCCTGTGAAAGGCTTGTATAAGGGTTACCTGTATACTCCCCGAAAGCCTGGGCCCTTCTCATGCCCTTGTCGTCGGGATAGTCGGGGTCGGGTACCATATCGAGCACCCATGCGGGGAAGAATGCGGGGAATCTTGACGGACCTGTTGAATAGAGGTTACGCCAGGATGCACTTGAAGGTGTGTTTTTAAGGTTGAGTGACCCTCCTGCATTCATTGAAACAGTTGTGGTTTTTGTAATAGAAAAGTCAACGTTTATCCTGTAATTAAACAACTGGTTCCAGAACCTTGAGTCCTGGTAACCTTCCTTCACCCCGTTGAAGAACGATCCTTCGTACTGGTACCCGAGGTTAAGGAAGTATTTTGCAAATTCGGTACCGCCCGATACGTTAAGGTTTGCCACGGATGTGGGAGAAAAAGGTTTGGTGCATACATCAAACCAGTTAACGTTCGGGAACCTGAGTGCATTGAGGGGTGTCGAAGGATTTTTATATTCCTGCAGCTGCCATTCGGGAATGAGCTGTGAGAAATAGGTACCGCCTTCGTTCATCAGTGCATAATTGTACATCGTCATGGTTGTATATGAATCGATGTGGTCGGGTATCCTGGTGGCCTTCAGAACGCCGTAGGAAACGCTAAGGTCCATTTTCGGTTTACCAAGCGATCCGCGTTTTGTAGTTACCACAATTACTCCGTTGGCTCCTTTGGCGCCGAACACTGCGGTAGCCGATGCATCTTTCAGAACCGAGATGGTTGCAATCTCGTTCGGGTCGAGCTGCGAGAAGTCGCGCTCCACGCCGTCAACCAGTACGAGGGGAGCCGATCCGTTCCAGCTCGATACACCCCGCACATAGATTTCGGCAGTGTTGTTTCCCGGTTCTCCTCTCTGCTGAATGGTAAGTACGCCCGAGAGTTTTCCTGCTATGGCATTGGTTATGGTTGCAGCGCCGGCCTGCATCAGAGTTGCATTGCTGACCTGGGTAATGGCACCCACGACACTCTCCTTCTTCTGGGTTCCGTAACCCACAACGACGATTTCGTCAATTTTCTGTTCTTCAGTTACCAGGCGGATGTTTAAGGTTGCACCGGCGGTAACGTTTACTTCCTGTGTAGTATAACCGATGAAAGAGAAAATAATTACTGCATCCCTTGAGGGAAGGGTCAGTGTGAACTTTCCGCTTGCATCAGTCAACTTTCCTGTTGATGTACCTTTCACAAGTACAGTCACACCTGCCATGGGCTCTCCCGTCGAGGCGTCGGTGACTGTTCCTGAAACGGTAAACTGCTGCTGGTCGTCGCCTGCAGCCAGAACATAATCCGTATTCCAGGATGTCCAGGCCGAGGCGTTCAGATTACCTGCCGTGAACAGTGTCACGGCACAGGCAAAAATTAAAACACACAGTCTTGTCATAATCATTGGTTTTAACTGGTAATTGCTTGTCAGGGCAATCATTTAACTTTTTTAATACATTAGGTTAATGATAGGGTTAAATTAACTCGTGATTGATTTCCGGAAGAAATGATTTCCGGCATCGTGGCCATTATGGATCTTTCATTTTTCAAGGTTTTAGGTTAGTTTATAATCATCTGTTAAGGGTTCAAAAAATAACCCCCCGGCTTTTTAAAGCCGGAGGGCGTTAACGTTAACGAATGATAACCCGAAAAAAAACCGCACGCCTTTTTTACAGGCCGGTTTTTTACCAATTCATTCATTAATCTTTTCCTGTTAAGGAAAGGTTCCATTGGTTCAGTCAGGGTTATCAAGTTGCGGAAAAATCTTAACCTGGTTTACCTGTAACTTAACCGGGAAACCTGTTCTGCTAAGAAATTCCCTGCACAATATTAAAAATTTTTTTATGTAATAACAATAATTTCTTTAATTTTTTTTAACACTTTAACATTTGTAACAATCCTTCTTCGCGAATTGATATTTTAAACCTTCGAAACTATTGTATTGAGTATCCCTGCCCGCAGCAAAAACACATCTATCCCTGGTTAAAATAATTTCCTGACTGCCTCCGGCTGATGAAACTGAAGAAAACAGAATTTCCCTGAGTTATTCATGAATAATTCAAAATCCCATATATTTGAGAAAATAAAAACCGTTAACGTATGTCAAAAGCTTATACCTTATTTTTTATAGTGCTGTTAATACAGCCGTTTTCATTCGGTCAGAAGACTCCTACCGGAAACCCGTCCGACTTCAGAGTGAAAACATGCCTTCATTCGGTAAGCTATATGGGGATATGGCGCGGACAGGCAACCCTTACCGTCGACCAGTTCCTTGTAAAGGCAAAGGAACTTGGATTTGACGGCGTTATGCTTGCAGCGAAACGACCACACCTTTCCCCTCTCGATTACGACGATGCCGCAAGAGCAAAACTGAAGGCGAGGATAAAAGAGCTCGGCCTCGAACTGGTCTGCCTGGCCGGATATTGCGACTTCGGAGCAGGTATTGACAAAGCCGGTATTCCCAATGTTGAAATACAGGCTCTCTACATCGGCGAACTGGCACGGATGGCAAGAGATCTGGGAACAAACATGGTGAGGGTCTTCACCGCTTACGAGCGCCCGGGAATACCTTACGACAAACAATATGCAAACGTTGTCGAAGGACTGCAGATGGCCGGAAAAATCGCAGCAAAATACGGAGTTACTCTTGCAGTGCAGAATCACCACGACATAGCCATTCACCCCGATGTGACAAAATGGCTGCTGGATGAGGTTAATCTTCCGAACGTAAAAGCTGCCTTCGACTGCTGGTCTCCGACACTCGAAGGAATGTCATCTGATGAAATTAAACAGGCTATTTATAAACTAAAACCTTACATCGTTCATACAACCACAGCCGATTACGTTAAACATCCTAGGTACAGCTATGAAATATACAACACAAACTACGTTGAACAGACAACTCAGATGAGAGCTGTTCCAATAGGAAAAGGATTTCTGGACTACAGGACTTTTATAAACACTCTCAAGGAAATCGGGTACCAGGGATACATCGCCTATGAGATGTGCGAAGTACTCGAAGGCGGAGGCTCAATAGAAAACCTCGATAAAACCGCAAGGGAATTCCTTGAATTTATGAAGCAGTTCCGGTAACCGGCCTTGTGACCGATAATGCCGGCAATAGATAAATCTGTTTAACAAAAACTTATAATATTTTTCACATGAAAAAAATAATTTGCATCACCACCCTGATCATTTTGCTAATTCCTGTTGCCAATACACAGCAGCTTTCAAAAGACGAACGTATGGCATGGTGGCGCGAAGCCCGCTTCGGAATGTTTATCCACTGGGGTGTATACTCCCTGCCTGCAGGTGAATGGAACGGCCGCCAGATCGGAGGAATCGGTGAATGGATTATGAACCGCGGGAAAATATCTGTCCGCGACTATACCGAAATGGCAAAACAGTTCAATCCGGTGAAATATGACCCGGATGCGTGGGTAAGGATGGCAAAAGATGCAGGAATGAAATATATTGTCATTACTTCAAAACACCACGACGGTTTTGCACTCTTCAAAACCGAAGCAAGCAAATGGAATGTCGTCGATCACACGGTTTACGGCAAAGACCTCCTTAAACCGCTTGCCGAAGCCTGCCAGCGGCATGGAATAAAACTTGGCTTTTATTACTCTCAGGCACAGGACTGGGTAAACCCGGGAGGCTCGGCTGCCCGCAAACTTACCAAAGAGGGATGGCCAAACCCCGATTCGGTTATTATCGACGCATATACCAGGGAGCATAACGGCCACTGGGACCCGGCCCAGGAGACAAGAAGCTTCGGAAAATATATTGACGAGGTGGCAGTACCACAGGTCAGGGAACTGCTGACAAACTACGGAAATGTCGCTGTCCTGTGGTGGGATACTCCAACAGGAATGACCGATGAGGCGGCAGCAAAACTCCAGTCGCTTCTCTCCCTCCAGCCGGGTATCATAACAAACGACAGGCTGAAACGTCCCAACTTCCCGGGCGACCATAAAACCCCCGAACAGAAAATACCCAACCTGGCCGACCTCGACGGTACCGACTGGGAAACCTGTATGACCATGAACGGCACATGGGGATATAAAAGTTATGACAAGAACTATAAATCGCCCCAGACTCTGATCAGAAACCTGATAGACATTGCTTCAAAAGGAGGAAACTTTCTTCTTAATGTCGGCCCTACCGCAGAGGGTGAATTCCCGGCCGAAAGTATAGAAATACTTAAGGAGATTGGCAAATGGATGAAGGTAAACGGTGAAGCCATTTACGGAACAACCGCCAGCCCCTGGGGACTCTTTGAATGGGGAAGGTGCACAAAAAAGAACACGAAGAACGGAACAACACTCTATTTCTCAGTATTTACCTGGCCGCAGAACGGAAAGCTGACCATAGACAACTTCACAGGGAAAATAATCTCTGCAAAACTACTGGCAACAGGAGCCCCGGTTAAAACATCCGTGAGCGGAACCACACTTGCCATCACCCTTCCCTCTTCAGCACCCGACCCGATAGCATCCGTGATTAAGGTCGAGGTCAGAGGTGATCTGAAGCGATAAACCCGACACTTGAGATAAAGTGCAGGGTATATGATACATTATCGGCTTATTTAATATATTTTATTAATTTTTTTTGCATTTTTCTTTGATTTTTAAAAATCATGTTTACCTTTGCCATTCAAATTTGATATAAAAATGAATAAAGGTTTATTACTTATTATTTCCATTATTATCATCCTCCTTCTGGAGAAGAGATGACCCGGAGATAATTTGTATAAACAGAAATAATACAAGCTTTCCGGGTCAAAACCCGGAAAGCTTTTTTTTAATACACTATGAAGAATAAACTGAGAAGCGCTGTTTCAACAACGGGAAGAACAATGGCAGGGGCAAGAAGTCTCTGGAGGGCCAACGGCATGAAGGATGAACACTTCGGCAAACCTGTCTTCGCTGTGGTAAACTCTTTTTCACAGTTTGTACCCGGGCATGTCCACCTTCAGAAAGTGGGTGAAATAATCAGAAACCACATCATTTCAAAGGGATTCTTTGCAGCAGAATTCAACACAATCGCCATCGACGACGGCATTGCTATGGGACATAACGGCATGCTCTATTCCCTTCCGTCGAGAGAACTGATTGCCGACAGCATTGAATACATGATAAACGCCCACATGCCCGACGCCATGATATGCATAACAAACTGCGACAAGATAACACCGGGCATGCTGATGGCCGCCATGAGACTTAATATCCCTTTCATCATTGTTTCAGGCGGTCCTATGGAAGCAGGTATACACGCAGGCAGGGAAATTGATCTCATTGATGCAATGGTTGCGGCCGCCGACGATAAGGTGAGCGACAGTGAACTTCTCGAAATGGAACGTTCTGCCTGCCCCACCTGCGGCTCATGCTCGGGTATGTTTACCGCGAACTCAATGAACTGCCTGTGCGAAGCAATAGGCCTTGCAGTGCCCGGCAACGGAACTCTGGTTGCCACACACTCCAACCGCCTTAAGCTCTACAAAAAAGCCGCAGATCTTATAGTAAAAAACACACTGCGCTATTACGAAGAGGGAGACGACTCCGTCCTCCCCCGCTCCATAGCTGCAAGAGAGGCTTTCCTTAACGCCATGACCTTAGATATCGCAATGGGCGGATCGACCAATACCGTCCTTCACCTCCTGGCAGTGGCAGCAGAAGCAGGGGTTGACTTCACATTAAATGACATTGACAACCTTTCGCGCAAAACCCCAAACATCTGCAAGGTCGCCCCAAGCTCAGGCTTTCATCTTCAGGACGTCAACAGGGCCGGCGGCATCCTTTCCATAATGGGAGAACTGGAGCGCGCCGGGCTTATCAATACTTCAGTTAGAAGAGTTGATTACAACACTCTCGGCGAAGCTCTTAAAGAGTGGGACATAATGAGTAAATCCATATCGCCGGAAGCTCTGAATACATGGAAAAGCGCTCCGTCCGGAGTAAAGACACCCGAAGGAAGCTTCGGCACAAATGAATACAGGGTAACCGATACCGACCGGGTCAGCGGCTGCATAAGGGATGTGTCTCATGCATATTCAGCCGATGGCGGGCTGGCGGTTCTCTACGGCAACATAGCACGTAACGGCTGTATCGTAAAAACAGCCGGCGTCGATCCTTCACTCCTCAGGTTCAGCGGCCCGGCTCTGGTTTTTGAGTCACAGGAGAGCGCCGTCGAAGGTATCCTTTCCGGCAGGGTGAAGGCAGGAGATGCAGTGGTGATTAGGTATGAGGGACCCGGGGGCGGACCTGGTATGCAGGAGATGCTCTACCCAACCTCTTACCTGAAATCTAAGGGCCTCGGTACGAAATGCGCCCTTATTACCGACGGACGTTTCTCTGGCGGAACGGCAGGGCTTTCGCTCGGACACGTATCACCCGAAGCGGCGGCCGGAGGCGAAATTGCCCTGATAAAAAACGGAGACACGATTGAAATAAACATCCCAGCCAGATCAGTAAATGTTCTGGTAAATGAAAAGGAACTCGCAAAAAGAAGAGAGGAAGAGGAAGCAAGGGGTAACATGGCCTGGAAACCGGCCGGAAGAGACAGAAGAGTCTCCCCAGCCCTGCAGTTCTACGCCATGCATGTGTCATCGGCCGACAAAGGTGCAGTGAGGTTATAAAGAAGGAGAAAGGAGAAAGGAGAAAGGAGAAAGGAGAAAGGAGAAAGGCAAAAGGAACCTAAGAAACAGTAAGGCGAAATAAGCCCCCTCTTTACGAAGTAGAGAGGGGGTTGGGGGTGAGTACATAAAGAGAAGGAGAAAGGCGAAAGGCGAAAGGAGAAAGTTGAGTGAAACGAAACCCTGACCGTATTGAAAATCCTGACCGAAGTGTCAGGAGTGTCAGGGGAGAAAGTAGAAAACAGTAATAAATTAAAGAAGGAGAATAAATGACAGAATCAACCGTAGCAGGAATGGCCGGGATGAAAGCGGAAGAGAAAGAAATAAAATTACCGGAACAGATTACAGGCGGTGAGGCTTTGCTGCGATGCCTCATCGAAGAGGGTGTGGATACGGTTTTCGGCTATCCGGGCGGAGCAATTATGCCTATTTATGACAAGCTGCTCAATTTTTCCGGGAGCATCAGGCATATTCTGACCCGCCATGAACAGGGAGCTGCACATGCCGCACAGGGGTATGCCATGGTAACAGGAAAACCGGGTGTCTGCTTCGCCACTTCCGGCCCCGGCGCCACTAACCTTATCACCGGCATTGCAAACGCATATCTCGATTCGGTACCCGTAGTATTTATTACAGCCCAGGTGGTTTCAAACCTTATCGGTACAGACGCATTCCAGGAAACAGATATAATCGGCATATCAATGCCGGTCACAAAGTGGAACTGCCAGGTGAAAAGACCTGAAGATATTCCGTCCACAATAGCCCGGGCATTCTACATTGCAACAACCGGCAGACCCGGCCCGGTGCTGATAGATATCACAAAAGACGCCCAGGCCGGAAAGCTTAACTTCAGCTACAGCAAATGCACTTACATAAGAAGCTATAACCCTTACAAACCGCTCAGGATGAAGGAAATTGAATCGGCGGCCATTCTGATCAACCACGCCGAGAAACCTCTCATCCTTGCCGGACATGGTGTTCTTATTGCAAAGGCCGAGAAGGAACTGCTCGAGTTTGCAGAGAAAACAGGCATACCGGTGGCTCTTACCCTTATGGGACTGTCGGCTTTTCCGACCGGCCACAGGTTATATGCAGGTTTTCTGGGCATGCACGGGAATGTCGGACCTAACAAGCTCACAAATGAGGCGGATGTGATTATTGCCATCGGCATGAGATTCGATGACAGGGTAACGGGAAACCTGAAAAAATATGCAGGCAACGCAAGGATTATTCACATTGAAATAGATGAAGCCGAAATAAACAAAAATGTAAATGTCGATATAGAAATAAACAACGATGCACGCGAGGTACTTCAGAAACTCATCCCTCTTGTAAACCCCGCCTCACACGAACGGTGGATAAGGGAATTCAGAATATGCGACAAGGCAGAATACGATACCGTGATTAAACCCGAAATCAAACCCGTATCGGGCCCCGTTAAAATGGGTGAGGTGGTGAATATGGTTTCTGAACTGACCAACGGGGATGCAGTGATTGTAACAGATGTGGGCCAGAACCAGATGTCGGCTGCCAGGTATTACAGGTTTATCAATCCCGGCTCCCTTGTCACTTCGGGAGGAATGGGTACAATGGGTTTCGGCCTGCCTGCAGCAGTAGGCGCAAAAACAGGCGCCCCCGGCAAACAGGTGGTCGCTTTCCTCGGCGACGGCGGCCTGCAGATGACTATTCAGGAACTGGGGACAATCCTCCATTTCAATATTGCCGTCAAAATAGTGCTGTTGAACAATTTCTTCCTCGGTATGGTGAGACAGTGGCAGGATATGTTCTTCGAAAAAAGATATGCCTCAACCGAACTTGTCAATCCCGATTTCATAAAAATTGCGGAAGGATATCATATCCCTGGTAAAAGAGTTTCCGCCAGGGAAGATCTGAAGGATGCCCTGAAGGAAATGCTGGAATGCCCCGGACCATACCTGCTCGAGGTGCTGGTTGAAAAGGAAGGAACCGTCCTTCCGATGGTCGAACCGGGCGCCTCAGTCTCAGATGTTAAACTAATTAAATAAGTCATGATAAAGAAAGAATTCACCCTGTCGATTTTCACCGAAGATCATATAGGTATACTTAACCAGATAACTATCATCCTCACCCGCAGGCAGATAAATATTGAAAGCATAACTGCCTCCGAATCTGCAGTAAAGGGTGTCCAGCTTATAACCCTGGCCGTGAAAACATCCGACGAGATGATCCGGAAGGTTGCAAGGCAGATTGAAAAGATTATCGACGTCATTAAAGTGTTTGTGCATACTTCGGAAGAGATCGTCTATCAGGAAATTGCACTCTTTAAAATGTCGACAAAATCGCTTCTGTCGGGCAACACTGTCGATCACCTTGTAAGATCGCACAACGTCAGATTTATTGAGATTACTCCCGAATACATGGTAATCGAGAAGACCGGACATAAAAGCGAAATCGTGAGACTCCTCAATGAACTCGAACCTTTTGGCGTCCTCCAGTATGTAAGGTCGGGGCGGGTGGCCATTACCAGACAGGTAAAAGAGTTCCACGCCTACCTGATGGAGATGGACGGCGCAATGAGAACAGCAAAGGATGATTACGGGATGCAGGTCAGACAATGAAACGTATTATGTAATATATTGAATTAAAATTATTTACAAACCCAATAAATTTATTAAAAATGGCAAAGATCGATTTTGGCGGTGTAACTGAAGATGTCGTTACCAGAGATGAATTTCCACTTTCAAAAGCTCAGGATGTTCTGAAAAACGAAGTTGTTGCGGTGATAGGTTATGGCGTTCAGGGGCCTGCACAGGCTCTTAACATGAGAGATAACGGAATTAAGGTAATTATCGGCCAGGCTCCTGAGTTTAAGGCCGACTGGGACAAGGCGGTGGCTGACGGATTTGTTCCGGGAAAGACCCTCTTTCCGGTGGCTGAAGCCGTTTCGAAGGGAACCGTTATACAGTACCTTGTATCCGACGCTGCACAGAGGATTCTGTGGCCAGAGATTAAGAAAAATCTTAAAAAGGGAGATGCTCTCTATTTCTCGCATGGCTTTTCAATAACATACAAGGAGCAGACAGGGGTGATCCCGCCGGCAGACGTTGATGTAATTCTCTGCGCACCCAAAGGATCAGGAACCAGCGTAAGACGCAATTTCCTTGCCGGTACAGGCATTAACTCAAGCTATTCGGTTTTCCAGGATTACACAGGCAGAGCAACTGAAAGAGTTCTGGCTCTGGGTATTGCTATAGGTTCAGGTTACCTTTTCCCGACAACCTTCGAGAAAGAGGTCTACAGTGACCTGACCGGCGAACGTGGCGTTCTCATGGGAGCCCTTGCCGGAATCATGGATGCACAGTACCAGGTGCTCAGGGAGAACGGACACTCCCCTTCAGAGGCCTTCAACGAAACCGTGGAGGAACTTACTCAGAGTCTGATCAGACTGGTCGATGAAAAAGGGATGGACTGGATGTATGCCAACTGCAGTGCAACAGCACAGAGAGGCGCTCTCGACTGGCGCCCAAGGTTCAGGGATGCCGTGATGCCCGTATTCAGAGACCTTTACGAAAAGGTTAAGACCGGAAAGGAAACCGAAAGAGTGATAAAATCGCTCAGCAACCCCGACTACAAAAAACTGCTCGACGCAGAACTCCGTGAACTTGGCAACTCCGAAATATGGAGGGCCGGCGCCGCAGTAAGAAAACTCAGACCCGGAAACAAATAACTATCAGAAAATGGAAGAAAAAATCATAATCTTCGACACTACCCTGCGCGACGGTGAACAGGTGCCGGGTTGCCAGCTGAACACTGTTGAAAAGATTCAGGTGGCACAGGCTCTTGAAGAACTGGGTGTAGACGTGATTGAAGCCGGATTCCCGATCTCCAGCCCGGGCGACTTTAATTCGGTGGTGGAAATATCAAAGGCAATCACCAACCCGGTTATTTGCGCACTGACCCGCGCCGTAAAAAAGGATATCGAGGTCGCGGCAGAAGCTCTTCAGTATGCAAAAAAGAAAAGAATCCATACCGGAATAGGGGTCTCTCCCTACCATATCGAATTCAAGATCAAGACCACACCTGAAGAGATTATAAGACGGGCGTCCGATGCGGTCAGATACGCAAGGAAGTTCGTTGATGATGTAGAATTCTACGCAGAAGATGCCGGCCGTGCCGATAACGAATACCTCGCAAAGGTCATCGAAGCCGTTATTGAGGCCGGAGCCACAGTGGTAAACATCCCCGACACTACAGGCTATTGTCTGCCAACCGATTACGGCGAGAAGATCAGGTTTCTTAAAAACAATGTACCGAATATCGATAAGGCTGTAATATCGACACATTGTCACAACGACCTTGGCATGGCAACAGCCAACACTGTAATGGGTGTTCTTAACGGAGCCCGGCAGGTGGAGGTTACCATGAACGGAGTGGGTGAAAGAGCAGGAAACACTTCCCTCGAAGAGGTGGTAATGACGCTTAAGAGCCACAAACACCTCGGGCTCTCGACAGGCATCAATTCGCAGCTAATCTACCGGACAAGCCGTCTTGTATCCACCCTTATGAATATGCCGGTACAGCCTAACAAGGCTATTGTGGGGCGGAATGCATTTGCCCATTCCTCCGGCATCCACCAGGACGGCGTACTTAAGAAACGTGAAAACTACGAGATAATTGACCCTGTCGAGGTCGGCGTGAAAGAATCCTCAATAATACTCACGGCACGCAGCGGAAGGGCCGCCCTGAATCACAGGCTTGAACTGCTCGGATATAAATTTGAAAAAGAGGAATTGGATGAAATATACCACCGCTTCCTTAAGCTGGCCGACAAGAAGAAAGTCATCAATGATGAGGATATAAAGATACTGACAGGCGAGGTTTTCCAGGGCGAGAAAGCTCTCAGACTGGAGCTCCTCCAGGTTGCATGCGGAAAATCGTCAGTGCCTGTTGCAACCGTCGGATTAAAGATAAACGGAGAGGTCCATACATCTACAGCGACCGGTAACGGCCCCATCGATGCGGCATTTACCGCCGTGAAGCAGCTGATAAACAAAACAGTTCATCTTGAGGAGTTTCTGATTCAGGCTATCACGCGCGGCAGCGATGATATGGGGAAAGTCCATGTTCAGGTTGAACACAATGAAAAAACCTATTACGGCTTTTCGGCAAACACTGATATAGTTACCGCCTCGGTTGAAGCATTTATTGACGCAATAGCAAAAATCAAATAACCCGGATGAAACCCAGAACACTCTTTGACAAGATTTGGGATGCCCACGTGGTGAAGTCCATACCCGGCGGACCCGACGTTCTGTATATCGACATGCATTACATCCATGAGGTGACGAGCCCGCAGGCCTTTGAAGGCCTCCGGCGAAGAGGCATAAAAGTCTTTCGCCCCGCCAAAACGCTTGCCACAGCCGATCACAACATACCCACGATTGACCAGCATCTGCCGGTGAAGGACGAAATAGCACGCAACCAGATCGATACCCTCGGGAGAAATACCAGGGAATTCGGAATAAACTTTTTTGGCATGCAGCACGAGCATAACGGAATAGTACATGTCCTGGGTCCCGAACTGGGCTGTACCCGCCCGGGAATGACTATTGTCTGCGGTGACAGCCACACTTCAACCCACGGCGCATTCGGTTCCATTGCCTTCGGCATCGGCACTTCCGAAGTGGAAATGGTTCTGGCCTCACAGTGCATCCTTCAGTACAGACCTGCTGCAATGAGAATAAATATATCAGGAACACTTAAAAACAGCGTTACTGCCAAAGACCTGATCATGTTTATAATCTCAAAGCTGTCGTCGGGCGGAGCCACGGGTTATTTCGTGGAGTATGCGGGAGAAGCAATAGAATCGCTGACCATGGAGGGAAGAATGACCGTATGCAACATGAGCATAGAAATGGGTGCGCGGGGAGGGCTTATTGCACCGGATAACACCACGATCGGATATGTAAGGGAAAAATCAGCAAAAGCCAATCGCACCGTTACTGCCCGGGAAATTGAGTACTGGAGCACTCTGAGAACAGACCCGGGTGCCGTTTTTGACAAAGAGATAACGTTCGATGCCGCGGAGATTTCTCCCATGATAACCTTCGGAACCAACCCCGGGATGGCAATGCCGGTAAACGGCACAATACCCGAACCGCCGGACGGCGAAAAAGAGGCTGCCTCGTATCTGAAATCTCTAGCTTATATGAATTTCAGTCCGGGAATGAAACTGGAAGGACATAAAATTGATTATGTCTTCCTCGGTAGCTGCACAAACGGAAGAATAGAGGATTTCAGAGCTTTCGCATCGGTGATCAAAGGCCGGAAGAAAGCAGACACTGTTACGGCGCTTATAGTGCCTGGTTCAAAAATGGTCGAGAAACAGATATACGCCGAAAAACTTGACAGGGTGTTCAGGGAAGCGGGATTCGAGATACGGCAGCCGGGCTGCTCCTCATGCCTTGCCATGAATGATGATAAAGTCCCCCCGGGCAAATATGCCGTGTCAACATCCAACCGTAATTTCGAAGGCCGGCAGGGACCAGGCTCAAGAACAATTCTTGCCAGTCCCCTCACGGCAGCCGCTGCTGCAATAACAGGCAGAATTACAAATCCTTCCGAAATAATTCCAACCAATTTAACATAATAACGATGCCAGGAGTGCAGTTTACCATACTTGAATCAACATGCGTACCCCTTCCGGTCGAAAACATCGACACCGACCAGATCATCCCCGCCCGGTACCTTACCGCAACTTCCCGTGAAGGTTTCGGGGAAAAACTGTTCCGCGACTGGAGGTACAAGCCCGATGGCAAGCCAGATAAGGAGTTTGTACTGAATAACCCCGGATATAAGGGATCCGTTCTTGTTGCCGGCAGAAACTTCGGTTGCGGATCCAGCAGGGAACATGCCGTGTGGGCTTTATATGATTACGGCTTCAGGGCGGTGATATCAAGCTTTTTCGCGGATATCTTTAAAAACAATGCACTGAATAACGGACTGCTGCCCGTGGTAATCCCGCCCGATACCCTGGAGCATCTGTTTATGCTTGTGAAGAAGGACCCTTCAATGAAAATAAGGATCGACCTTGAACATCAGCTTCTGGAGATACCTAAAGCCGGGCTGGCTGTCAGGTTTGATATAAACCCGTATAAAAAAGAGTGCCTGCTTAAAGGGCTCGATGATATTGATTACCTGCTGTCGCTTAAAGGCGAAATTGAAACATTTGAAAAGAACAAAGCGAAATGAGAACAGAAATCCTGGATACGACCCTGCGCGACGGTGAACAGATGCAGGGTGTCTCCTATACGCCACTGGAAAAACTGCATATAGCCACTCTTCTTCTTAAAGACCTGGGGGTCGACCGCATTGAGATAGCATCAGCCAGGGTCTCGGAGGGAGAGTTTGAGGCAGCATGCAAGATTGCCAAATGGGCTGAGGCCAACGGGATGCTCGGCAGAGTTGAAGTGCTGGGTTTCGTCGACGGCACAACCTCTCTCGAATGGATCAGAAAAGCAGGACTGAAGGTTATCAACCTCCTTTGCAAGGGCTCGCTGAATCACCTCGAGAAACAACTGCGAAAGACGCCCGAACAACACGCTGCCGATATAAGGGAGGTGATAGCCGGCGCCGGAAAAATGGGGATTGAAGTCAATGTTTATTACGAGGACTGGTCGAACGGCATGATACACTCCCCCGAATACGTGCACTTCCTGATGAAATCGCTGATGCACGAAAACATTAAGAGATTCATGCTTCCCGACACGCTCGGGATTCTTAATCCGGAACAAACCTATGAATTCTGCAGGGCAATGACAATAACCTACCCTGCCCTTCATTTCGACTTCCATGCACACAACGATTACGACCTTGCTGTTGCAAACGTCTTTTCAGCCCTCAGGGCAGGAATGAAAGGAGTACATACTACCGTTAACGGACTCGGCGAAAGAGCAGGCAACGCTCCTCTTTCAAGCGTTGTGGCGGTGATAAAAGACCACCTTGGATTTGAAACCGGTATTGATGAAGGAGCCATCACAAAAATAAGCCAGGTGGTCGAATCGTACAGCGGCATACGCATCCCTGTAAACAAACCTGTCGTGGGAGAGAATGTGTTTACCCAGACATCCGGAATACATGCCGACGGCGACAGCAAAGCCAACCTGTACTTTAACAACCTCCTCCCGGAACGCTTCGGAAGGAAAAGAAAATATGCACTCGGCAAACTCTCGGGGAAAGCCACAATAAAAAAGAACCTCGAGGAGTTTGGCTTAAACCTTTCGCCCGAATCGCTGGCGAGAGTCACCCAGCGCGTCATAGAACTCGGCGATAAAAAAGAGAGTGTCACAACGGAAGACCTCCCGTTTATAATCTCCGATGTCCTCGGAGATGAAAAAATCGACTATAAGGTTTTCATTAAGAATTATTCTCTGGCCCTCTCCAACGGCATGAGGCCTGTCGCCAGCATTCTTGTCGACATTCAGGGCGAAGTGTATGAAGAATCATCTTCCGGAGACGGCCAGTACGACGCTTTCATGAAAGCCCTGAGAAAAATTTATGACAATATAGGGAAGGAACTTCCTGTCCTTACCGATTACAAGGTTTCAATTCCTCCTGGAGGCAAGACCGATGCACTGGTTGAGACTGTAATCTCGTGGAACCTCCGAGGAACGGAGTTCCGGACAAAAGGTCTTGACGCTGACCAGACAGAGTCGGCCATCAAGGCTACTGAGAGAATGCTTAACATAATCGAAAACAGGGAAAACGAACTAAGCAAAACTATCCTGACACTAAACGCCAATGGAATATAATGTTGCACTTCTGCCCGGCGACGGCATAGGGCCGGAAATAACAGCACAGGCCGTAAAGATTGTTAAAGCTGTTGAAAAGAAATTCGGACATAAAATTAATTTCAGGGAAGGACTTGTCGGCGCTGCCGCCATCGACAGTACAGGCTCACCCCTGCCCGACAAAACCCTTGACCTCTGCAAATCGTCGGATGCCGTTCTTTTCGGCGCCATCGGCGATCCTAAGTACGATAACGATCCGAAGGCAAAGGTCAGACCCGAGCAGGGCCTGCTTGCCATGCGGAAGGAACTGGGACTTTACGCAAACATAAGGCCGGTAACCACCTGGCCTTCCCTCGCAGGGCTCTCTCCGCTGAGAGAGGATATTGCCGGAGGTGTCGACCTCGTGATAGTGCGTGAACTTACCGGAGGCATCTATTTCGGCAGGCCCCAGGGCAGATCGGAGGATGGTAAAACAGCCTACGATTCGTGCGTCTACAGCAGGCACGAAGTGGAAAGAATCGTAAAGCTCGCCTGTGAGATGGCCGCAAAACGCCGGGGAAAAGTCACCGTCGTCGATAAGGCAAACGTACTGGCCACTTCAAGGCTCTGGCGCGAAACAGCCCTTGAGATTTCAGCCGGATTTAAATCCGTCACCATGGACTTTATGTTCGTGGATAATGCTGCAATGCAGATCATTCTGAATCCTTCAAAATTTGATGTGATCGTCACCGAAAATATGTTCGGCGACATACTCTCCGACGAAGCAAGCGTAATATCAGGTTCTCTCGGGATGCTACCTTCGGCATCAACAGGCCTGCTGACATCTGTTTATGAACCCATCCACGGTTCGTGGCCGCAGGCGGCGGGAAAAAATATAGCAAATCCCATTGCAACCATCCTTTCGGCCGCAATGATGTTTGAGATGTCATTCAATCTCACAGAAGAGGCAGCCGCAATAAGGAAAGCAGTCAATACAGTCATTGAGGAGGGTTTCCTTACCGGTGACCTTAACAGCAAAAATCCAAAATCAACCAGCGAGGTCGGTGAAAGGATTGCGGAAATCATCCTCAGGGATTAAAACAGAAACTGACTGATTCCGGATTGTTACAACCGGTTTTAAAATTTACCAGGCATCAGAGAAATAAAATCGCCCGGTCTGTGTGTGTAATTCTGCGGAATTTCCGTTCCGGAGATAATCATCTTATAATGAATTATTTGTATTTTTGCAGCTGCTATGGAAACCTTTTATGCACCTGCGGAACGAAAAAGCTTCAGGGAGATACTTGACGAAAGCCGGGTTTTCCCTGAAGGCGAATACACCCGTAAGTTAATGGACGCCCTGCCCATGATGGCCGCCATTCTTAACCGGGAAAGGCAGGTTTTATATGCCAACAAGACCCTGCTGAATTCAATAGGAATTGACAACCTGGAGGACATCCTTGGTAAAAGACCAGGGGAACTGGTTCGCTGCATCCACAGCTCCGAGACGGATGGAGGATGCGGAACTTCTGAAAGCTGCAGATATTGCGGCGCCATTAATGCAATCCTCGAATGCCTTTCGACAGGAAAAGAAGCAGCAGGCGAGTGCAGGATAATATCCGGAAAGGATAATCATGAAGTAGCATACGATTTCCAGGCAGTCGCATCACCATTTGAATTTCAGGGCCAGGATTACGTCATCTTTTCATTATCCGATACAAGCAGCCAGAAAAGAAGAAGAATGCTTGAGAGGATATTTTTTCACGATATAATGAATACCGCCGGAGGACTTAATGGACTGATTTCAATAATTGAACAATCAGGCGACTGGTCCGAAGTGAAGGATCTTTCAGGAACTGCAGCCAAGCTTAGCGAAGAGCTGATTGATGAAATATATGCCCAGAAACAACTCATATCTGCAGAATCAGGGGATCTGATTGTCTCGCCTGAGAATCTGGATGCATCCGCCATCCTGAATAGCATCAGACTGCTTCTTGAACATCACATCACCGCGGAAGATAAAATTATCGCCGTGCATGTTCCTTCCGATACTTTGATATTCAGATGCGATCCGGTTATTCTTAAAAGAATTCTTGTAAATCTCCTGAAAAATGCACTTGAAGCCTCAAAAATAGGAGAGACTGTTACCATTTCATACAAGACTGCCAGCGATGCGATAGTCTTTATGGTTCATAATCCGGGTTATATTCCCCGCGACATACAGCTTCAGATATTCAAACGCTCATTCTCCACAAAAGATTCATCCAGGGGATTGGGAACATATTCCGTAAAACTACTTACCGAACAATATCTTAAGGGAAAAGTCAGTTTCAGTTCCGACCCCCGCAACGGAACAATTTTCAGCATTACCCTGCCTCTTAATGTCTTATAAATTCACGACTGAAATATTTTCAGATATAACCTTTAAACTTTAATGCGCGGAATAAGACAAAGGCTATCTTCACTTATGAGGCATTTTATTGAAAAAAGTAAACAAAACCTGCCGTTTTTTTGATTTTAATTAAAAAAAGCATAATTTTGTTGCCTGTTATATAATTATGAATTACTTTTTCACACATCATCATCATTACGGTAAATGCCCTCAGGCGAGGATGTAATGATGTTGCTGTGGCATACAATATCAAAACCCGTCTGAGGAAAAACAGGCGGGTTTTTTTTTGACATAGGGCAAAGAACCGGACACGTTAATAAACAGACTGAAAGAAAACAAAAACTTATTTAAAGGCAGAAATGAAAGAACTGAAAATTGCAATACAGAAAAGCGGAAGACTGAGCGAACATTCCCGAAGGCTGCTCGAGGAATGCGGCATAAAGTTCTCAAACGGCGCCGGGGTACTCAAAACAACATCCACGAATTTTCCGGTCGAGATCCTCTTCCTTCGCGACGACGACATCCCTCAGTACGTTGAACAGGGTGTTGCCGATGCCGGTTTAGTGGGCGAGAACATGGTTGAGGAAAAAGGCCGCGACATTAAGGTGGTTGAGAAACTGGGATTTGCCAGGTGCAGACTCAGCCTGGCTATACCTCGGGAGGAAGAATTCACCGGACCCGACTGGTTCGAAGGCAGGAAAATAGCCACCAGCTACCCGTCGATCCTCTCAGCATACCTCAAAAAGAACAACATAAAAGCCGAAATTGAGGAAATAAGCGGCAGTGTTGAGATTGCTCCCGGAATCGGACTTGCCGATGCTGTGTGCGATATAGTCAGCTCGGGCAGCACCCTTCTTACAAACGGCCTTAAAGAAGTTATTACCATTCTGAAAAGCCAGGCAGTGCTTGTTTCAAACAGGAACATAAGTGAGAAAAAGACCAGGACGCTCGAAAAGCTGCTGTTCAGAATCAGGGCCGTAAAGAACGCAAAGGAAAATAAATATATCCTGCTTAACGCCCCCGAAAAATCCGTGGAAAAGATTTCCGAAATACTTCCCGGCATGAAAAGCCCGACCATCCTTCCTCTTATGGAAAAGGGATGGGTAAGCCTGCATTCTGTTGTCCGCGAGGATGATTTCTGGGAAAGAATTGACATGCTCAAAGAGGCGGGTGCAGAAGGAATACTTGTAATACCTATTGAAAAAATGATAAAGTGATGAAAGTACATTACCGGCCGGAACGCGGATTATGGGAGTCGCTCTGTGCCAGACCCCGGATAAATACTGAAGGATTAAACGACATCATCTTCAGCATAATCGAGAATGTATGCCTTAAGGGTGATGAAGCGCTCCTGCAGTACTGTGAGAAATACGATGGTGTGCGTCCTTCATCCCTGACTGTAACCCCGGCAGAATTTGAAGAGGCGGCAGCATCAGTCCCGGACTCACTTAAAAAGGCGATAGCAACGGCCAGGAAGAATATTGAAAAGTTCCATTTTTCAATAATGAGCCCCGACCCTTCAATGGTCGTTATCTCAACCGGCATCAGCTGCCGTGCGAAATATGTGCCGATCGAAAGAGCAGGTCTTTACGTGCCCGGCGGAAGCGCACCTCTCTTTTCCACAGTCCTAATGCTCGGCATACCCGCCAGGCTGGCCGGCTGCAGTGATATTATTCTCTGTACTCCCCCGCAGAAAGACGGGAAGGTAAATGATGTAATTCTCTATACAGCCCGGCTGCTCGGAATCGACAGGGTATATAAAGTTGGCGGCGCCCAGGCGATAGCCGCAATGGCTTTCGGCACACAAACCATTCCCAAAGTCAATAAAATATTCGGCCCGGGAAACAGGTTTGTAACAAAAGCCAAGGAACTTGTTCAGCAGTACGGGACGGCCATCGATATGCCGGCCGGACCCAGCGAGGTACTTGTCATTGCAGACAAATCGGCCAACCCTTCATTCGTTGCGGCAGACCTGCTCTCCCAGGCTGAACACGGCCCCGACAGCCAGGTCATACTGCTGTCGGACAGCCCGGAACTGATTGAAAAAGCGATCGGGGAAACAAATGATCAGCTGACGACACTCCCGAGAAAGGAAACAGCGGAAATTTCCCTCCGGAACAGTCATGCAATACTGTTGAATTCATTGGAGGAGTGCGTAGAATTCAGCAACCTGTACGCGCCGGAACACCTTATTATCAATTGTAAAAATTACAACAGTATTGCAGACAAAATAAAATCAGCAGGGTCAGTGTTTCTGGGTCCATACAGCTGCGAAAGCACTGGCGATTATGCCGCCGGACCCAACCATACCCTTCCTACCGGAGGCTTTGCCCAAAGCATAAGCGGCCTTACCGCCGACAGCTTCAGAAAACAGATATTCTTCCAGGAAGTGACAGAAGAAGGCCTCGCCCTGATAGGACCGGCTGTTACCGAAATGGCTGAAGCCGAAGAACTGAAAGCTCACAGTAATGCAGTAAAAATAAGATTCAGAAAAGAGTGATGGACATAGAAAAACTTGTCAGGGAAAATATCAGGAGACTCACTCCATACTCCTCCGCCAGGGATGACTATAAGGGCAAACCCGGAGTCTTCCTCGATGCCAATGAGAATCCTTACGGCACACTTAACCGTTACCCCGACCCTTACCAGCAGGAGCTAAGAAGTGCCGTGGCAAGACAAAAGGGTGTGGATAAGGAATCACTCTTCATAGGCAACGGCAGTGATGAAATCATTGACCTAACCCTCCGCATATTTGGAAATCCGGGCACCGACAAGGTTATGATATTCCCTCCCACCTACGGCATGTACGAAGTCTCAGCCAACATAAACGACCTTGGGATTGTGAGGGTGCCGCTGAACGAGAATTTCCAGATCAACGTAACGGAAGCCGAAAAACATTTCAGCGACAGCAGCATAAAGGTTATGTTTATCTGCTCACCAAACAACCCGACAGGGAATTGCATGCATCCCGAAAATATTGAATACCTGGTTTCGCAATTCCGGGGTATTGTACTTCTCGATGAAGCTTATTCCGATTTCAGCGATAAACCTTCCTTCATAAGAAAAACAGAGCGTTACCCGAATCTTGTGGTGATGCAGACCTTCAGCAAAGCCATGGGGCTCGCCGCAGCAAGGATTGGAATGGCCTTCGCCGATCCCGCAATAATCCGTTACTTCAACAAGGTAAAACCTCCGTACAATGTAAGCGGTATCAATCAGAAAGCGGCCCTCTCCAAAATAGCCGAAGGCATCAGCTTCAGGGATCAGGTGAAGGAAATTATCAGGGAACGCGAAAGGATGGCCGGAGAAATAAGAAAGCTTCCTCTCACAAGAAAAGTGTTTCCTTCAGACGCAAACTTCCTGCTTGTGAAAGTAACAGATGCGGATATGATTTATGAAAAACTTGTAAATAACGATATAATAGTGAGAAACAGGTCGTCGGTTGTTGAAAACTGCCTCAGGATAACCATCGGCACGCCCAACGAAAACGACCTGCTTCTTGAAGCAGTATAGAGCATCTCAGGAGGATAAAAG
>JARKQN010000117.1 GCA_029974835.1 Bacteroidales bacterium | reverse complement strand
AAAGTAGCTGTTCCTTATTACTCCGGTTCAACACGAACTCACCCCCTCAATCCCCCTCTCTACGCCGTAGAGAGGGGGAAGCCTGAGCCTTGCGAAGGCAGGGGGTGAGTACATGAAAAACCAGAAAATGGCATTCAGACTAACGAATATTTCGATTTCATACCTTGCTACTTTGGGAGCTATACACAATTTGGAATTTTATCCGGACACTACTGTTAAATTTACTATATTTGTATAAATTGTCAGCCCATGGACTTTAACTGGTTTCTGAAATACAAGATTCAAATCAACCGCACCGGGCTCTTTCAGTGAACATAACATTATTCCATAAACAGGTTGTGCCCAGGCATCAGCCTTGATAATTCTTTTTGTTTCACCTTTTAATCAAATAAAATGGAAAATCTGATTATTACAGGATATAATCTTAGAGTAGAAGATGTTGTTAATGTAGCCCGGCACGGTCAGAAGGTTGAGCTTCATCCCGATGCCAGGAAGAGGATACTTGAATGCCGCGCCATGCTTGAGAAAAAGCTAGTTGCGCATGAGATCATGTATGGTGTCAACACGGGAATAGGCGAGTTTTCGGAAGTCGTTCTTAACGACGACCAGATAAGGGATTTTCAGAGATATCTTATTTATAATCATGCAGCAGGTATTGGTGATCCGGCACCGGTGGAGGTTGTGCGGGCCTCGATGCTTGGAAGGATAAACGTACATGCTCACGGAAATTCGGGCAACCGCCTCGAAATCACAGAAACACTAGTTGAGATGCTTAACAGGGGGGTCACGCCATATGTGTGCCAGAAGGGTTCTGTCGGGGCTTCAGGCGACCTGGCGCCCATGTCGCAGATTGCCCTGCTTTTGCTCGGAGAGGGCAGGGCATATTACAACGGAGAGCTTCTCGATGGCGCCGAAGCCATGAGAAGGGCGGGGATAACGGTTCCGGGACTTGAAGCACGTGACGGACTGGCTGCAATAAACGGGAGCAACATGCTTACGGCCATGAGCGCATTATGGCTTTACGACGCAAACAAATGGCTCAAACAGGCCGAGATTGCTGCGGCTATGTCGCTCGAAGCCCTGAAGGCAAATATGAAGCCGTATAATCCTCTCCTCCACGAACTGAGGGGCTTTAAAGGTGCTGTTAGAAGTGCAAAGGCTATCTGCAGATGCATTGAGGGAGGTGACCTGTTTGAAGGCAGGCTGAAAAGCAAGGTGCAGGATGCCTACTCAATGCGATCGACACCTCAGGTTATCGGCGCTGCCCACGATATGCTGGCCTATGCAAAAGAACAGGTTGAGATTGAGCTGAACGGGGTGGGGGACAACCCTGTTTTTGTGCCTGAAAAGAATCTTACTCTTACCGGAGCCAATTTCCAGGGAACACCCGTGTGCGTTCCGATGGATATGGCAGGTGCCTGCATCACTATGGTAAGCGTAATGTCGGAGAGAAGAATGAACAGGCTCAACAACCCGGCGCTGAGCGTAGGCCTGCCCGATTTTCTGACCAGGGGAGCAGGCATGTTCTCGGGAATGATGCTCAGCCAGTACACCGCCGATACACTTATCGTTGAACAGCGTATCCTTTCCACACCGGCTTCAATACAGTCAATACCTGCAGCAGCCGACCAGGAAGACTTCGTCTCAATGGGTATGAACACCTCAATAAAGAACAACCAGATACTTGATAACGCTTACGGAATCCTTGGCATAGAGTTTATGGCTGCCGCACAGGCGCTTGATTTCAGGAAGGATGAATATAAATTCGGAAAGGGAACCCAAACCGCAAAAGATGTAATCCGCAAATATGTGGAGTTCCTCGACATTGACCGCCCGCTTTATCCCGATCACACCAGGATGAAGGAACTGGTTAAATCGTGCGAGATACTTGATGCAGTGGAGAAGGCAGTGGGAAGCCTCGGGTAGAACCGCTACGACAATGCCGGTAGAAGTTTCCGCGGAATTTACCCCGCGAAACGGGTCTCAGAAAAGACCTCATGACCAATTGCAAAACTACCATCCGGCAAGTCTGCAGCTCAGCGTTGCCCCCAGGAGTTCTGCCTCGTAGGTATGGGCTTTGAGGAATAGTCCGGCCGAAAGCCCGCCGGAGACCTTGTACGATAGCTCATATTTCTGATAGACAGGATCCCTGGCCCTGTAAGGATAGTAAAGATATACTCCAAGGTGCTGGCTGAAAGAGACCTTGCCGAAAATGAGATCCTGCCCGGCAGTGAAAGCCACTCTTTTATGGTCGGTATTCAGTCCGTCCCTCGAAATGATTTCTTCCAGAGCCCTGTCGTTAATGTATTCAGCACCAACGCTTAATGCATAATGATAGCCGGTCCTGCGGGTTAATTTAAAATGTATTCCGGTGGCCAGGGTACCCTTTTCAGGATAAGTTTCCGTTTTATCGACAACCTTGTAGGAGATAAGCCCCTGCAGGGAAACACTCCAGGGTTTAACTCTGTAACCATAATCCTTTTCGGATTTTCCTGCAAGAGAGGGCAGTAAAACCGGCATGTATTCGGCACCGGCCGAGATGGTGGGAAAGTTCATTCCGTAATTCGGCTGTTTTATGCCGCCGTTGGAAATGTGATTGTAGGTGCCTGTAATATTCACATAAAGAGAGGGAGTCAGCCTGAACCTGAGCCTTGAACTGACATATATTGGGAAACTTATTCCGGTGCAGAAGAATTTATTCAGAGGGTTTTCTGTTTCATCGTATATTTTTGTATGGTAAGAAATGCCGCCTCCCCCTCTGACGGAAAACAAAAATTTTTCGTGCCTGATGATCAGCGGTTCGGCATAACCGGTTAGAAGGAATGCTCCGCCAAGTATTTCCGGATTATTAAAACTGAACCATGCAGCCTGTAATCCGGAAAACCAGTATCCGCTGAATACGCTGCGGCTTTTCTGCGTTGTGTTCAGGATATTCAGGTTAAACTCTATGCCGTATGGATTCGAGCCTGAGACATCCCTGATTGCCTCTGAATGAGGAATGATAAAACCATAGTGCGCATAAACGCCGAATAAATAATAAATGCTGTCAGGTTTCTGAGTGCAGGAACCGGTGGATTTATCTGACAGCAGGCATAAAGCCAGAATAAATACTCCTGTATAGGATGCCTTTTTCAATCAGGGCGAATCAGTTTATCCGGTTCAGTTTTTGTTACTCTTATATTTCTTAATGCTGCAGTTGTGCACCATGAGGCTATTCCGAAAGGTCTTGAAAGCTCAACTTCGGGCCTTACCGACAGAGACCTTTTGCTTATGGAAAAATCAACAATCTTTTCTTCATCGATCCATGCTTCAATTTTCTGATCTGTAACCTTCAGTTTTATCCTGTACCATCTGTTCTTTTCGAAGTTCATATACCTGGTTGTTTCGTTTTCTGAGGCATCCTTTCCGTCAATGCTGCTCAGGCCGACCACTGTGCCGCCCCATCCTCCGACAATCAGCGTACAGGGGTCCTTACCGGCGGGGAATGTCAGCCCGCAGAAGAAATCGGTTCCGGCAACTCTCATGGCTTCGAGTGAGACTTCATAGTTTGTTTCGGGGAAGGGTTTCCTGTAAGTTATGCCGGTACACCCGTCTCCCATGCCGAGAATTATCTGACCGTTTACGACGCTAACCGGACCCTGCGGGCCGAAATTGGTTACTTCCCAGCCGTCGAGGTTAATTCCGTTAAAGATATATGTGCTGTCGGAAAGTCCGGATTGTATATCAGAAGATGTTTTCTGATCTGCTTTTTTTCCTTTGCAGCCTGCATTAATGACCGGAAATATTGTCAGAATGCATATCAGAATTAATATGACCGGATTTCTTCCCGACATCCGTAAATCATTTCAGGTATAACTCAATCACCGGAATTTCAACAGGAGGTTTAAGTACCGGCAGCTGGAGTGACAGATCATTTGTATTCTGGACGGTGGTAAATCTGATTTCGGATGCATCGTGAAGAAACTGTGCATATTTTACTTTATCGGCCATGCCCGGCAGGGTAAGTCTGTTAAGCGGATACGCCAGCATATGGACATAGAGTCTTTTGGTGGCAGGGTTATAGGTGAGTAGTGTATTTGCCGGAGCCTTGAATTCATCGGGAGCCTGGGTGCAACCATAAATTGACCGGCTGTTGAATTTCATCCAGTCGCCCATTGCCTTCAGGCGCTCCTGTGCGCGGTTATCAAACATTCCTCGTCCTGTGGGACCTACATTCAGCAGCAGGTTTCCGCCTTTGCTTACCGATTCTATTAACAGTTCAAGAAGCTGGGCAGGACTCTTCCAGGTGTATTCGTCGCGGTAATAACCCCACGAACCGGAGAAAGTCTGGCATGTTTCCCATGGGATACGCTTGCCGTTATACTCAGGCCATTTTTCAACTTTTACCTGTTCGGGTGTGGTGAAATCCCATCCTCCCTCAACATCCCTGAGGTCGAGTCTGTCGTCGACAATTATACCTGGTTGCAGCGAGCGTGCCAGTTTCAGCAGGCCCTCCGAATCCCAGTCGGCACGCCCCTTGCCATACTGCCCGGGGAATGAGAAATCGAACCAGATGATGCTTATTTCGCCGTAATTGGTAAGCAGTTCCCTTACCTGGTTTTTCATGTATTCACGGTATTTGTTCATATCTCTTCCCCTGTTAAGGCGTGCATAAGCCGAATCAGACTCCTGGCGGAGCGGATGCTGCCTGTCGATGGTGTAATCGGGATGGTGCCAGTCGATAAGTGAATAATAGAATCCCACTTTTAGCCCCTCGGCCCTGAATGCCTCAACATATTCCTTTATTATGTCCCTGCCGAAGGGAGTGTTGGTCGATTTGTAATCGGTGAATTTTGAATCCCACAGGCAGAAACCCTCGTGATGTTTTGCAGTCAGTACAACATATTTCATGCCCGCTTCTTTAGCCATCTTCGCCCATTCACGGGGGTTAAAGAGGTCGGGATTGAAAAGTTCGAAATACTTCTGGTATTGTTCGTTGGTCATTCTTTCCCTGTTCTTCACCCATTCGTGGCGCGCAGGCAGTGCATAAAGGCCCCAGTGAATAAACATTCCGAACCTGGCTTCGGTCCACCATTTCATCCGCTGGGTTTTCTGAGCCTCAGTCTCTTTCGGGAGCTGGCTAAAGGAGTTCTGTGAAAAAAATAACAAAAGAATAGCCGGTAAAATGACTTTGATGAGGTTAGGTTTCATGATAATAGGTTTTTTGGTTTGTAATTTTTCAGGTTTTAGTAAATATAGAAAATCTTTCGGTAAAAAGTTCAGGGTATAGAATGGCCGGTAAAATTCTTCACCACCTGTTTCATTTTTTCATAATGTGACCCTTCCCAGTAGATTTTTCCGCAGCCCGTACAGATGCTGAAAGCATTGTAGTGCTTTCTTGTTCCCGGATGCAGCCTGTCGGAAATCTCCTCTTTATTCACTTCCGCAAGCAATGAATTGCAGCCCATGCACCTTGTGAACGGGTTAACCCTGCTCCCCAGATCGAGCCTGTCAAATACTTCCCTGAACTGTTCGGCAGGTTTCTGTGATCGAATCCAAACACCATGCGTAACCTTTTTGTTTGCAAGAAGTTTCTTATCCCTTGTCAGGATGATTCTTCTCTCCTGTGCAGCAATGTTAATTATCTCAATATCTTCATAGTCGGTGCGGTAAAGGGAGTCAAATCCGCACAGCCTCAGGTACCTGGCCAGTTTGCCCAGGTGTACGTCGAGTATAAAGGCGGGCTCTCTCAGAGGCTTTTCGCGCAGATGTGTTACATCTTTAATATCGAGAGTTTCAAAAGCAGGATAGACTGATACCTGGTCGCTGTTTTTAAGCCTGTAACTGAAATCCACTGATTTGCCGTTAACCAGAATCAGATCAACTTCCACGTGAGGGACGCCGCATCCTTCAATGGCATCCTTTACGGTCTGTGTCCCTTTGATGGTAAGGGGAAAGGCAACTTTCCGCCTGGAGGAAGGCAGAAAATCATTTAATTCCTCGTAAAACCTGAACCAGGCACGTTTGGTCATTTGGTCATATCCTTGATTCCACAATTTCGGCCAGCTCCTCCTGAGTCAGTTTTACCGGGTTGTTTTTTAAGTCGGTATTCATACAAATTCCCGGAATATCGGCTTTCATGACGCCGAATCTTCCAAGCGGGGGAAGCCTGAGCTCGTCGGTAAGCCTGAACAGGTAATCAATAAATCCGTCGATGTAGTAATCTTCCGTTCTGCCCTCTTCCCCCAGAACGATTTTACCCATCTCACTGTACCGTGCTAACGCCCGGTCTGCACTTCTGTCTCTTCTGAGAGCTCTTACGTTGACCTCGTTTGCCTTTGCCATAAGTGTTCCGCAAACAATACCATGTGGAACTTCGTATATGGCACCTACAGCTGATGAAAAACCATGAACAGCTCCCAGTCCTGCATTTGCGAGGCAGATCCCTGATAACAGGGCGGCAAATGACATGCCGGCACGGGCTCCGGTATTCTTACCGTCTCTGAAGGCTTCAGGCAGAGACCTTGCCACAGCTTCAATCCCCTTCAGGGCAAGGGCATCCGTCATGGGATTTGCTTTTGTCGAAAGGTATGCCTCGGTAAGTTGAGTAAAACAGTCCATCCCGCTTGCTGCCGTTATCTCCGGTGAACATGTGACTGTAAGAAGAGGATCCACAACCGCAACATCAGGTACGAAATTTTCATGACGAAGGGATTTTTTGAACCCGTTGCTTCCCACTTCGGAGATAACGGCATTTTTTGTCGCCTCGCTGCCTGTTCCCGCAGTGGTCGGGACAGCGATGAAAGGAACTTTCTGACCGGGATGTTCCCTTGTGCCGACACCCTCCAGGTAATCTTTCAGGTTTCCGCCGGGAAGCAGCATGGCAGAGATGGCTTTACCGGCATCAAGGGCGCTGCCTCCGCCTATTGCTATAACAACATCAGGCATTGGTGCCCGGTTCTCCGATACAGCCTTATCCACAATAGCCGGTGACGGTTCGCCGGTGACCTGAACCTTTCTGACCCGGATTCCCTTTTCAGCAAGTGATTTCAATACCTTCTCCCCCATGGGTGATGCGATGAATGAAGCGGAACCGGTCACCAGAAGCGCCGACCGTCCGTATCCTGCAGCAATTGTTGCAAGATTGTCAATTTTGGCGGGGCCGAAATGGATTACCGGCAGACGTGAGAAAATGAATGGTCCTACCATGCTTCCCTGTTTGAAGGCTGAAGTATATTGTATCTGACACCTTTCCGGGGTTCGGCCATCATCCCTTCAACCGCAGATTTCCACTTAAGGTAGTGGGGAGTGTTTTTATGGGCAGCCGCTGCAGCTTCAGATTCATAAGCTTCGTAAATAAGAAACCTGCAGGGATCATCGGCCATCTGGAGGAAATCGAAGCGTAGATTTCCGGGTTCTTTAACTGATTCCCTGTGGTTTTCGGTGGAGTGGCTGATGAATTCATCAACCTTTCCGGGTTTTACATTTACGTAAACACATGTCACAATCATAATGGCAACTTTTTGGTAAATTTACTTCATGAACCAAAAAAAACAAAACCTGTGTACAGATATACCGGTGAAAAAATGACAGCATGGTTTGTTTTCATCATTTCTTCATTTTTGTAACGGTATGTTTGCAACAGAATAGTTATTTGCGACAGGATGGAAAAGTTTGAAAATATCAGAGCGGGTATCATAGCAGCGGCTTTTTTCCTTGTTACCGGAGCACCGTGTTTTTCCCAGGCTTCAGGGGTAACCGGCGATACTTCAAAGGTAAAGCAGGAGCAGGTTGTTGCAGGCAATCAGGAGCGGAATCAGAATCAGGTCAGGAACCAGGTTCAGAATCAGAACCAGGCCGGAAACCAGGCCGGCAACGCTGCACAGCAGGGTGCCCAGGGCGGTAACGGGCCGGATGTGAAGCAGATAAAAAGTGCACGTCCCGATATGACAAAAGCCAGGAGCGCCAGACCTCCTCAGATAACCAGGCCTTCCGGTTCATCAATTCCTAAAGGGATGGGGAAACCCGGAGGGGCTATGAGAAGGGGAGGAAGATAACCACAGTCTCTTAAGAAAAAGTACAGTACTATGAGAAAATATGAAATAACCAGGATATTTGCTGTGATTCTGTGTCTTCTGAGCCCGAAGCAGGAATTGATTGCCCAGGCTGATTCAACAGTTTATGCCGGCTCGGATTCTATGGCCGGGGTTTCCGGAAAGAAGGAAAGCATCCACGGTCTTTTTGCCGGACTTGGTTACGGAAATAATATGGTATATATGGGTTCTACAATTTCAGGAAACAAACCTTACAGCTATGCATCCCTTACCTACAGCCTGGCTAATAAACTGTTCCTGAGCGGATCTGCAGTTCATCTTTCAGATACGGACCCGTTTATGGCATTTTATACACTGTCGGCAACTTTCAGCCATACATTCAATTCATGGTTCGATATCTCTGCCGGAATATCAAGATATAACGTACACTCATCACTCACCGACACTCTTTTCGGCAGTTTTACATACGGAGAGATTGACCTTGGAATAGACTGGAAAATTCTGTATACAAAATTGTGTGCCGGAGGTTTCCTTGTTGAAGGTGCTAAACCCTATTACCAGATTAAAAACTCAAGGTACTTTCAGACTCCGGAATTCTCCAAAAAGAAGTTGCACTTTTCATTTGAACCATATTTTAATCTGCTCTTTGGAACTGTTACCCGGTCGGAGACCACTACAGGCGTGGTAAGCATTTACACAACACCTCCCTACAGAAAGCAGGGAAACAGCGGATATCAGACGGTTACAACAACAAAATATACAAACATTTTCGGACTGATGGAGATGGATATGGGAATACCTGTCTCTTTCAACTCCGACCGCATTACCTTCGAGGTGGAGCCCGGATACATTTACCCGATGTATGACGATTCAGTTTACCCGGGAACCAAAGGATTCCAGTTTCTCGTGGGTCTTTACCTGAAAATATTATAATTCCGGCAATGAATGTTCTGATTGTGGAAGACGAAAAGAGCCTTGCAAAGGAAATTTCATCTTTCCTTACACGGGAGAACTTCCTTGTAGAAGTGGCTCATACCGGGAGGGAGGCTTCAGAAAAGATTGCCGTAAACCTTTATGATTTCGTTCTGCTCGACCTGGGCCTGCCCGATTATAACGGGCTTGACCTTATTAAAGAGGCAAAGAAGGTAAACCCGGAGGCATCATTCATAATTATAACAGCAAGGGGAGCCGTTGAGGATAAGGTAAAAGGCCTTGACCTCGGCGCCGACGATTACCTGGCCAAACCTTTTGCCCTTGTCGAACTTCTCTCTCGTATCAATGCGGTGGCCCGCAGAAAATTCAAGGTGCCTGACAACGATATCCAACTGGGTGAATTCACAGTTAAAATCAATTCGCGCCGTCTGTTCTGCAAGGGTGCCGGGGTTGACCTTACAAAAAAGGAATTCGACCTGCTGCTGTACCTTGTTCTTAACCACGACAAAGTCCTCACCCGGCAGCAGCTTTATGAACATATATGGGGAAATATTCTTGACGATCAATACGACAGTAACTTTATTGACGTTCATATTAAGAACCTGAGGAAGAAACTTAATGCCCACGCTCCTTCACCCTGGCTCGAAACTGTCCGAGGTGTTGGCTACAGGGTGACAACAGGTGAAAACTGATCCATTCAGGCAGGATGAGATTAAAAGTAAAACTTGCACTCTTTAACCTGTTATCAAAGCTGGCCGTGGCAGCCCTCCTGTTGCTTTTTATGCCTTTAATAACCGAGCGACTCAATCTGAGGCAGATA
This sequence comes from Bacteroidales bacterium, assembly GCA_029974835.1. GTDB lineage: Bacteria > Bacteroidota > Bacteroidia > Bacteroidales > VadinHA17 > LD21. Next base: position 10,935 of record JARKQN010000117.1, on the reverse strand, counting down.
GACAACGAACTTGTTGAGAAAAGGGAGGAAATAATATCCATGATTTCACGGGTGGGTATTGAACCTTTCCTGGAACCTGAAGCCGACAGTTCCTTCGGAAGTTACAATATTCTGAAGGAAGAGTTTATCAGCCTTGAATATGCTGCGCCGGGTACCGAGATTAACCAGATAAATGTGGTGAGACGGCTTATTGATGATGAAATTATTGATTACCGGGTACTGAGCTATTCCCTTACCATTGACGGTAAAACATATATTCTTGAAGTGGGAAAAAGCCTGGCAAGAGTCCGGCAGACCGGAAGAAATATTATAAATATTGTCGTTCTCTTCCTGGTTATAGTGATTGTAGTAACATTTGTTTCGGATTACCAGTTTACGAGGCTCACGTTAAAGCCGCTATACAGGATTACAGCTAAACTTGAAAATATATCTTCTCCCGACAATTTCGACAGCACAAGGATAAATACATCAACGTACGATTTCAGAGAACTCGATTCTTCGATCACCGGTCTTATGGAAAGGATAAAGGGTTCGTTTGAGAAAGAGAGGGAGATAACCTACAACATTTCACATGAGCTTATGACACCTCTTTCGGTTCTTCGCAGCAGGCTCGAAAACATACTTCTCTCAGGGGTGAAGGATCCGGAAACAGAAATAAAAATAACCGAATCACTTAAAACACTTCAAAGGCTGCAGAGCCTGGTGAATTCCCTTCTGCTTATTGCCAGGATAGAGAGCCGGCAGTTCCTGAAAGAGGATTCCTTCCCTGTAAATGAAATACTTGACCAGATAATGGAGGAAATTAAACCTCTTGCAGAGGACAGAAAAATAGAAATTGAAAGCAGTCTCAAGGATAACCGAACCCTGGAGAGAGTGAACCGGTCGCTTATTTTCTCCATGCTGTATAATGTAGTGAATAACTCTCTAAAAAATACAGGGGAGGGCGGAAAGATAAGAATTGAAACAATGTCAGACAGTCAGAACCGGCTCATTCTGACAATATCAGATAACGGAAAGGGGATGGACAGGGAGCAGGTCAGCAATCTTTTTATGCGTTTCAGAAACAGAAACCGGAACAGCGGCGACGGTACAGGTATAGGAATGGCAATTACGAAAACCATTGCAGATTTTCATAACATTCAGATCAGTGCAGAGTCCGAACCGGGAAGAGGAACAAAAATTATTTTTATTTTTTTTTGATTTTTCATAAAATCTTCATTTTCACAGGTATATTTTTGAATTGTTAATAATTTAAAAATTAAATACTATGAAAAGAGGATTATTACTTACCGGAATAGCACTTCTTATAAGTGCTGCAATGATGGCGCAGGCTCAGACAAGAAACAGGGCACAAACCCAGCCGCAGCCTCAGACCCAGACCCAGGTGCAGAACCAGTCTGCTGTTCAGAACCAGACACAACAGCAGACAAGGGTAAGACAGCAGATACAGGATCCCGCAACTCACGGGCAGGCTGTCAGCGAAACCGCCAGGAACACCGAGTCGGGAACCGGCAAAGGTGAAGTTGTGCGCGAACAGGCTCAGAACAAGGGAGAATCCCAGCAGCTGAAGAAACAGAACAAAACCTCTGCAAAAAATCAGAAGGGCAACCTGAACTGCAACGCCAAAGGAAACGCCATGAAGAATGCCGTTAAGGTTCAGAAGAGCACCGCAGCCGGTGCAGGAAGGAAATAAGCAATCTTTTCCTTTCGGGAAAAACCCCCTTTGCGGGGTTTTTTCTGGCACCTTAAATCATCTTCATCAGAAATTCATTTTACCTGAATTATTTTAGAGGCGAAAAAATAAAAACCTGGAGTAATGAAAAAAATAGTCGTATTTGCGGGTGCACTGGCATTGTTGATATCAGCGTGCACAAAAACCGAGAATGAAACGGGCAGACTTATAGTAAAAGTGACAGACGACCCTTTCAACATCAGTTATGTTGAGTCGGCAACCGTCACTATTACTAAAATAGAGCTTAAAAGAGCAGGGCACAACTACACTCCCGGTGAAAATCCGTTCATAGTTTTATCGGAAGATACTATTACTCTTGACCTTATTAACCTTAGAAACGGGATCACAAAAGAACTCCTTGACCTTGAAATTCCTGCAGGCACCTACGACCAGCTTAGACTTTACGTGGATAACGCCGGCCTTAAGATACGCGAACAGAATTCACCCTTCCACTGCAAGGTGCCAGGCGGACCGCAGACCGGCATAAAGATTTTTATCAGACCTGCACTTGTGGTCGGAGGAGGACTGACCTCTGAGCTCCTGCTCGATTTCGATCTGAGCAGATCGTTCGTCATGCTTGGTAATCTGAATCACCATCTTGGCGTAAACGGATTCATCTTTAAACCGGTTATAAGGGCCGTCAACAATTCCTCTGCAGGCAGGGTTGAAGGTTTTGTTTCCGATACGTCAAAAGTGAAACTGGCAAATGCAAAAGTATGGCTCACAAGAGATACCGTTATTACAACAGCATTCACCGATACGCTTGGCTATTATGCAATGATTGGTATCCCCGCCGGTACATACTCCGTATTTGCAACCAAGGAAAACTACGACACTGTAAGTTATAAAGATATAAATGTGGTTGCGGCAAACCGCACTGTGGTAAATTTCAGCCTGACCAGGAAATAGCCAGGCAGAAATGATTCATCGAGGGGCTTCCGCCGGAAGCCCCTTTTTTTTACATGCCGGATATCTTAATCCGTTTGGTATATTTGCTGTATGCATACAGGATTGAATAAACTATTTATAAAAAGAAAATGAATAATTTCAGAAATGATGTCGTAAAGGTTTCATCTTCAATTGTTTTCCTGTTTGTTTTCCTGCACTGCGCCGCGCAGATAAAGCCAAAGGAAAGGAATATACTTGCCAGGGAGGCTATTGCCGTAAACCTGCCGGAGGTGATGATCCGGGATAACTCATGGATCACCTTCCCCGGTTACCGCGACAGGATCTTCTGGGAGTCTCTTCCTCCTGGAATCAGGAGAGAATACATAAGCAAAGCTGAGGAATACCTGAACTACGACTGGCCGGTCGTAAAGGCAACCGATTATCTTGAGTTCATCCGGTCGGGCGACCGCCGGCAGCAGGTTTACTCTGCATGCAGCGATGCCCTTGTCTCTCTGGTTATGGGTGAACTTGCGGAAGGTAAAGGCAGATTCCTTGATCAGATAATTAATGGCGTATGGTATTACTGTGAACAGACATGGTGGGGATGGTCGGCTCATCTTTATTTTCAGAAGGCATCTTACGGCCTTCCTGATGTAAACGAACCGACAGTCGATCTGGGTGTAGGGGAGGTAACGAACAATCTGTCGTTCACCTATTATCTGTTTAAAGATGAATTCGACAAGGTTCATCCGTTGATATCACAGCGTCTGAAACAGGAGATATTCAGAAAAGCTCTTGATCCTTACTTCGAAAGAAATGATTTCGGGTACATGGGCTTCAGGGGAGGCAGACCCAATAACTGGAATCCCTGGGTGAATTATAACATGCTTACCTCTTATCTTTTGATGGAGACCGACCCCGAAAGAAAAATTGCCAGGGTTCAGAAAATACTTAACTCTATCGATAAATTCCTGAATGGCTACCCTGACGACGGCGGATGCGACGAAGGGCCTTCTTACTGGGGTGCTGCAGGCGCCCTTCTTTACGAAAGCCTCGAACTGATGGAGAAAATAACAGGCGGCAGGTTCAATGTGTTCGACGAACCCCTTATCCGGAATATCGGAAAATATTTTTACAAGGTGAATATCCATGCTCCCTATTTTATAAATTTTGCCGATGCTGATGCAACAACTGGCGGAAATCCTTCAATAGTGTACAGGTACGGAAAAGCCATCAATGATCCGGTTATGTGGAAATTCGGAACTTATCTTGCCAGGCTTGAAAAATGGGGAGAGCATGCGCCTGCAGGCAAAATAGGAGTCCGGATAAGAAATTTAATGCTTCTTGAAGAGCTTAAAAACGCTGAGGCAGAAGAAGCTCTGGTGGCAGATTTCTGGTTTCCGGAGACTGAGATAGCCGGCGGCCGCGACAGCGAGGGATCCTTCAGGGGCTTCTTCTTCGGAGCCAAGGGCGGCTTCAACAATGAAAGCCATAACCATAATGATGTCGGCTCTTTTGTTTTATATTTTGACGGAAAACCGTTTTTTATAGACATCGGAAGAGAAGAATACACGGCTAAAACATTCAGCTCCCAACGATATGAAATATGGACAATGCAGTCGGGATGGCACAACCTGCCGGTAATAAACGGTATGGAACAGAAAGAGGGTAACGCTTTCATGGCCCGCCAGACATCCTTCAGGGCTGACAGGGAAAAAATAACTTTCTCAGCTGATATTGCAACTGCCTACCTGCCTGAAGCAAAAGTCAGAATGTGGACCCGTACTTACACGCTCAACAGGGGTAAAAGTTTCACAATTAATGAAAAATATGAGTTATCAGAAATTGTCCCCGGAACTTTTACAAGCTCGAATTTTATTACACCCTGCAAAGTGACGCTGCCGAAGCCCGGGCTTATAAGATTTGAAGGCGACGGCTTTACCCTGTTTATGACTTACAACACCGGAAGTGTGAGACCCGAAATTGAGTTCAGGGAGGTTACCGACAGGGGTCTGAAACGCTACTGGCCGGGAGGGATTACAAGGATAAAAATGATTTATACGAATCCGGGACTGAAAGGTTCAAATTCTTTTATTATTTCGAAAGGATAATGCATCTTTAACAAAAATCATCATATATGGCACGAAAGGTTAATAAACATGTCTGTTTGCAGTTACTTCTTTTTTTGGCCGCTGCCACTGTCGGTTTTTCTCAACCGGCCGCCGGATGGAAAGCTTCGCCTGAACTGGTTCAAAAGCTTTCGCAAAGCCGGCAGGACGTGAATTATGTCGAGGAAAAGGTGCCCTCTTATATTTTACCTGACCCCTTGATAACACTGTCCGGCGAAAAAATAACTACCGCAGGTCAATGGCTCAGGTACAGACGGCCCGAGATTACAGAATTATTTACAACCCACGTTTACGGCCGGGTTCCGCGGACTCCCTGCAAAATTACTTTCAACACCGTAAATGTCGATAAAAACGCGGTGGAAGGAGCAGCCACACTGAAGCAGGTGGACGTAAACATTGAGGCTGCGGGACGGAACCTTGTAATTCATCTGTCACTTTTTACCCCAAATTCCGTAAAAAAAGCTCCCGTTTTTCTTCTTATCTGCAACAGGGCACCGGATAATATTGATCCTTCAAGGAAAATAAAAAGCGAATTCTGGCCCGTGGAGGAAGCTATTGCAAGAGGCTACGGTATGGCGGCATTCCACAATGCGGATGTCGACCCCGATAATTATGATGGGTTTAAAAATGGTATTCACGGTATTCTGGATACTGAACCACGCAGTGATGACTCGTGGGGAACATTGGCGGCCTGGGCATGGGGCGCCTCAAGATGTCTCGATTATCTGGTAACGGATAAGGATGTGGATAATAAGAAGATAGCAGTTGTAGGGCATTCAAGGGGCGGTAAAACTGCCCTTTGGGCCGGGGCTCTCGATCAGAGGTTCTCAATGGTCATTCCAAATGAATCGGGCTGCGGCGGCTCTGCACTTGCAAGGAGAAAATACGGAGAAACTCTCGAAATTATTAACAAAGGATTTCCGCACTGGTTCTGTCTGAATTACAGAAAGTTCAACGGAAAGGAGGAGGATTTGCCGGTCGATATGCATATGCTGATGGCCCTGATTGCGCCCAGAGCGCTTTATGTGGCAGCAGCTGCCGACGACCTGTGGGGCGACCCCAAAGGTTCATACCTGTCACTGTACCATTCCCTGCCGGTTTACAGACTTTTTGATAAAAAAGTCAACCTCGAAAATTTTGTCCCGCCACTGAATAAACAGATCATAAGCGGTAAAACGGGATTCCACATACGCGAAGGGGAACATAACCTTAAACTTTTCGACTGGAATCTTTTTATGGATTTCGCTGATAAGGTCTGGAAATAACTAAACCCCGAACGTTTTCAGTCTCCTTACCGGTACTAACCGTCAACACCCGTTTCTTTGATAATGTTATTCCTTTCGGCAAAGGATATCATTTCATCTTTTATTTTTTCATTTCTTTCCAGATCGCTCATGCCAAATCTGGTTATAAAGGTACGGGAGTCTTTCAGGGTAATCCGGAATTTTAACGGGTAGATTTCGACTTTCAGAATATCCTTGGCATATATAGTTCTTGCAGGGAGAAAAGAGTTATTCTTAATCCTTATGAACTCTTCCGAAAACTCAATAAAGGTGGAACATGAACCAAAGGATGAGGCCACCATGTAGGTTCCGAAAACAATCAGGAAAAGTGTGGTAACCCACAGTGTAAGGTCATTGCCTCCGGTTCTGATATTATATACAAGCCAGTAACCTGCAATAATAATACAAAATAATCCGAGCAGAAACCGGAATATCCTTGTAAGGCGGTTGTCGGAATGAATCTCAAGCGAAAAAAACTTTGTTTCCATCATTGACCTTTTTTGCTTTACTGACTGATTATGGCAGTCGGGAAAATACATAAAATTTGGTTTCTGAGAGATAAATTGGATTTTTTATTTCGAATTTATTACTTTTAAAGGCACTTAAACCCTGATTAACCAATCAAAAAAACCGAATATGAAAAACAGAAAAAACAGTATGACCCGCAGGTCATTTATCGGAACTGCCGGAGCGGCAGCTGCAGGATTTACAATTCTTCCGGGATCAGTAATTCCCGGTTTGGGACACAGGGCCCCGAGCGATAAGCTGAATATTGCCTGTGTCGGAATAGGCGGAATGGGTAATTCAAACCTCAGGGCGGTGGCTCCGACTGAAAACATTGTTGCTCTATGCGATGTCGACTGGGGATACTCGAAAAAGGTTTTCGAAACATACCCGAATGCAAAGCAATACTGGGACTGGAGGAAGATGTATGACGAAATGGGTAAATCAATCGATGCCGTTATCGTTGCAACCGCCGACCATACTCACGCAATTATTGCTGCTACCGCAATGACACTTGGCAAGCACGTATATGTTCAGAAGCCCCTTACTCATACCGTTTATGAGTCGCGCCTGCTTACAAAACTCGCAGCAAAACATAAGGTAGCCACACAGATGGGCAACCAGGGATCTTCGGGTGAGGGCGTTAACCTTACTGTTGAATGGATTCAGAACGGCGAAATAGGAGAGGTCACCCGCGTTGAAGCATTTACCGACCGCCCGATATGGCCTCAGGGACTGAACAGACCCGCAAAGGGCGAGTGGGTGCCTGAAACTCTTAACTGGGACCTTTTTATAGGCCCGGCTCCAATGCGCCCGTATCACAGCATCTATACCCCCTGGAACTGGCGCGGCTGGTGGGACTTCGGGACCGGTGCTCTGGGCGATATGGCATGCCATATTCTTCATCCGGTTTTCAAGGCACTGAAACTGAAATACCCGGTAAGGGCACAGGGCAGTTCAACACTGCTGCTTACCGACTGCGCACCAAATGCCCAGATGGTTAAACTTGTCTATCCCGAAAGAACAGCTCCTAAAGGATCAAAGATTAAATATCCGCAGGTTGAGGTTACCTGGTACGACGGCGGCCTTCAGCCTCCCAAACCTGCAGGATGGCCTGCCGGCAAGGATATGAATAACGGCGGAGGCGGTGTTATCTTCCACGGAACCAAGGATAAACTTATCTGCGGCTGCTACGGAAGAGACCCATGGCTGCTCTCCGGCCGTGTACCCAATGTGCCGAAAACAGAAAGACGCCTTCCCGATAAAGTCAGCCATGAAATGGACTGGGTACGCGCCTGCAAGGAGAGCCCCGAAAGCAGGGTGCCGACCAAATCAGACTTCTCCGAAGCCGGTCCTTTCAACGAAATGGTGGTAATGGGTGTTCTTGCTGTCAGACTGCAGGGCCTGAATAAGGAGCTCGAATGGGACGGAGAAAAGATGATGTTTACAAATATTTCAGACAGCGACAAGGTACGTATCTGCATAGAGGATAACTTCACCGTTACCGACGGTCACCCGACATTTAACAAGAAGTGGACCGAACCGATGAATGCCAGGGATTTTGCCGCTGAAATGATAAAACACAACTACCGTAAGGGCTGGTCACTGCCCGATATGCCGGCTTAACGGGCTGATATCATACAAAAAAAGGGGGACCTGATTTCAGTCTCCCCTTTTTTTTCTTTTTTATCTCTTTTAATAAGGTGCTTCAGCACCCTTAAGCCCGATCGCCTCTGCCACCTCCCTCATACCCATGATACAGTCGGTTATCAGCTCGTCGAGCGTTACCCCCAGCATTGCGGCTCCCTTCTCAATAACAGACCTGTCAACCCCGGCAGCAAACCTTTTGTCAGTCCATTTCTTCTTAACCGACTTTGCCTCCATGTCCATTACGCTTCGGGAAGGCCTCACCAGCGCACTTGTCGTAACAAGACCGGTAAGCTCGTCAATTGCGTATAATGTTTTCTCCAGCCTGGTGACAGGTTCTTTGTCGGTGCAGAAACCCCAGGCATGACTAAGAACAGCCCTGATATACTCCTCGGGCCATTCCTCCTCCCTGAGAATTTTTTCTGTCATTTTGCAGTGCTGATCGGGATACATCTCATAGTCAAGGTCATGGATAAGACCAATAACTCCCCATTTTTCCTCGTCCTCACCTGCTTTTCTTGCCATATACCGCATCACCCCCTCAACTGAAAGTGCATGCTTATACAGACTTTCCGATTTGTTGTACCTCCTGAAAAGTTCAAGAGCATTTTTTCTTTCAGGTATCTTCATTTTAGTTAATTCTATACGATTAAAGAATCAGTCATATTTAATAATACTTGCACTCTTGCGAATACTATTGCCCTGTATTATAAGTATGTAATAGCCCGGGGGTATCTTTCCGGGTGAAATCAAAAACTCATTGTCGCCAGGTAATAATTCGAGAACAGTTTCCCATATTTTGATTCCTGTACGATTAATAATGGAGAAGGTTGCATTCTCTTTGAGGTGATGAATAAATCTTACCCTGAAGCTTTCAAGAAATGGATTAGGAACAATGTTCAGGTTGATGAATACCGCTGTGACTGTATCGTTCTTGGGATAGTTGTCGTTATTGCTTGTTCCGAAAACTTTTATTTCATAAGTACCGTTACCTGAAAGATCGGCGCGCGATGAAAAAATGATTGCCGTCGTGTCGCCGGGGGAAAGGGTTTTATTGAAACTTTCCACTATGGCATGATTTCCGTTTATCTGATACCCCATGCTAAACTTCTTCAGTGTGTCTGTTCCAAAATTTACGACCTCCACACTAATCGATTCCAAACCTATTTTTTTCCAGCTTACTGGAGAGAGTATCCTGCTGGTTTTTATGTCAACCTTATTGAATCCGGCAAGGGGAAAGTTTATGAAATCAATCCAGGCGCAATCAGAGCCGCTGGAAACTGACTGATCTTTTTTGTAGACCCACTCAAGTTTATTAATTCCCTCCCTTAAAAAAACTGTAAATTTTTTCCATCCTGTTTCTCCAGATGCAGTGAAGACCTGAGCGCCATTCAATCTAAAGATCAAAAAATCATAGTTACTTTCTGATGATACCTTGTACATGAAACTGACCGAATCGGGGAATGGAATGTTAACCCGAAGAGCTATCTTCGACTCGCTGTTATGACCGATAATGCCGGAACGGGCCGAAAAAGATCCTTCGTATGCATCACCTGATGTAATAATCCATGGATTGGCAAAGGTGTTATTCCATGGAAACAGTTTAAAGTTTTGATATTCAAAACTCTCTCTTGTTTTTCCGACGTTAAAGGAAAGATCCTTTGAATCAATATATGGTGTACAATCAAGAGTTGCGCTTATTTCTATCAGGTCTCCTTTCTTTACCAGATATGATAGTGTGGCCGGAACACTGACGGTAGTTATTTCACCTTCCTTTATCTGACCTGTCGCGATAGTTGTTGAGGGTATGGTGATGCCGGTAGAATGATCAGTGATATGCAGGTATCCCTCTGCGCTGCTGCCTCCGGAATTTTTTATATTAACGAGCAGGTTAAAGGTTTCACCCGGGTCGGCACCCTGATCACCGTTCCCCTTGTCGGCGTCGTCAATGGTGCAGTTCATCAGACTCAAAACGGGCGCATAAAGCCTCAGATCGGTTTTATAGAGCTTTTCTGACTTGTTGTCCTTTAAATGAATGTCAAGCGTGACATAACTGTTATTCTGGATCAGGTCATCAATTTTAATCAGAAGCTGAGTGCCGGTTGTAACATCCTGTCTTCCCGGCAGGGTGCCGATAAAGGCAGAGTCGTTCAAAATGGTAAACCCTCCCGGAGAAGGTGCCGAAATCTTTACAGATAATTCTTCAGCGGCAGTTTGTCCAAGGTTGCTTATGGTAAGGTTGAGATATAACATCTCGCCGAAGTCAGCTTTTCCGTTATTATTGCCCGGGATGTCATTCACCGTAACCCTGGTGAGATTTATGTATTCATTAACAATATTTCTTATATATATTGTTTTCACAAGCGGAATCTTGTTCTGCCCTGTTACCACAACCAGGCAGCTGTCGTTTGAAATATCCGGTAAATCAAGGGTTACGGTACCGGTCGGACTGATATATGAAGCATCGAGAAGGGTATCGCGCCTCGATATTGCGATATAGGTATACGGTTCTCCGTTCAGGGTAACGGACCTGATGCCGTTCGGAAGTGTGTCGGGCAGGCTCATGTTAACCGGTGAAGGGAGTCCGATGAACGGTATGATGCTGGGATCGCCTGAAACATTATATGTTTCCCAGTAGTATTTCTTTCTTGTGGTCGTGCTGGCCGATACGGCAAGATTCCCGGCATAGTTTATCTGCCCGATGGATATATACCAGTCGGAAGCTTTTTCATTGTTTTTATGAAACATCCTG
>JARKQN010000094.1 GCA_029974835.1 Bacteroidales bacterium | reverse complement strand
ATACGAGATAACAGCTGTAGCCTGGGACAACCTGAATGCCACCACCACATCAGCCCCTGTGACAATATCATTCAGTCTGAAACGTGAATTGCCGGACCTTGCAAATCTTTACCCATCTCCTAATAATGGTGTTTTTACAGTTGGGTTTAATCCCTTTACCGACTCCCTGATCGAAAAACGGCTTACTATTCTCAGCCTTAGTGGCAGAACAGTATTTTCAATCGCGATTTCAGATGAGGAGACATCCAGGCAGGTTGACATTTCAGGTGTAGTTCCCGGCATTTACATTATGCATATTACAGAAGGGGACAGGATACTTACGGCCAAAAGGTTCGTTATTTATTAGGTTCTGACGATTTGCAGTTTGTAATATATTCCCTTTTTTTTAATCTGATCTGTAGGCTATTATATGACTACATCAATTTCAACCCGGGAAAATTTTCTTCCAGAAAGCATCATTGGCCCTTAATTTGCAGTGCTTTTTAATCAACTCCTCTTTTCAAAATACTTATTTAATGAATAATGCGTTTGGTAAGTAGTTTTAATCATTTAATTATTATGTCAGCCAACCAGAGACTACAGGAATTATTTCTTATAGCATATATTCTTACGGGTACACTGCTTATGAGCAGTTGTAAAAAAGACCCTACACTTCCGGTGTTAACCACGGATGAAGCGATTGAGATCACCACCAATTCTGCCACTATAAGCGGCAATGTAACAGAAGACGGAGGAGCAGAAATAACTGCACGTGGTATTTGCTGGGGAACCGTTACCATGCCCACACTTTCTGATAATTTTAAACCATCAGGCACGGGTCCCGGAAAATTTTCCTGTGTCATAAGCGAACTGGAACCGAATACTGAGTATTATGTCAGGGCTTTTGCTGAAAACAGAGTTGGTATAGCTTATGGCAACGAGGTGACATTCAAAACAGGAATTGCAACGCCATCAGTAACTACAGGGCAGGTGACGGACATAACACTCAACAGTGCCGTATGTGCCGGTACAGTAATTAATAGCGGAGGTGCCCCTGTCATAGAAAAGGGTATATGCTGGAGTCAGGCACCTGATCCTGACCTGGATGATTCTCATGCTTCTGTCAGCGCCGGAACGGACACTTATACCTGCACACTAACCGGCCTTTCATCAGGGAGCAGGTATTATGCAAGGGCTTATGCGAAAAACGAAGGAGGAACAGCTTACGGTGAGCAGGTTGTCTTCAGCACAAAGGTTTTAGATATTGAAGGCAATATTTATGGTACTGTTTGCATTGGAAATCAGGTATGGATGAAAGAAAACCTGAAAACAACAAAGTTTAATGACAATTCGGCACTTCCCCTTATTGAAGACGATTCAACATGGGTACACCTCGAAACACCAGCTTACTGCTGGTTAAAACATGATATACAATATAAGAATATTTACGGTGCTCTTTACAACTGGTACACTGTTGAAACCGGGAAGCTCTGTCCTTCAGGCTGGCACGTACCGTCAGATAATGAATTTATGATA
>JARKQN010000090.1 GCA_029974835.1 Bacteroidales bacterium | reverse complement strand
CTGTTGAGAGCATCTGTTATCAGCAGATCGGCCATTTCGAGGATATCAGCCACCCTGCCTGCTTTTTCCAGTTCCTGGTTAACCTCATTTATGCCTCCGGTTACCTTAAGGTCGCGCCAGAATTCATCTCTCAGTTCCTTTACCAGTTCAAGTGCTTTTAAAAGTCCCGCTTCATTTCTTACCATACCGACATGGTCCCACATGATTTTCCCCAGCTTCTTATGGAAGGATGAGGCCGGTTGTCTGCCGTTCACCGAAAGAAGTTTTTTTAGCCGTTCAACGGAAGATTTCACTGCCTCTTCAAATTCTGGTCTGCCCGTATCAATTTTTGGTGTATTCAGTTCGCCGGAAAGGTAATTGCTGATGGTGTTTGGCAGGATGAAATACCCGTCTCCGGCTGCCTGCATCAGCGAACTTGCGCCAAGCCTGTTTGCGCCGTGATCGGAAAAATTTGCCTCACCTATGGCGTAAAGGCCCGGGATGGTGGTCATCAGTTCGTAATCGACCCAAAGGCCACCCATGGTATAGTGCCCTGCCGGGTAAATCATCATAGGTTCTTCATAAGGGTCGCTTCCTGTGATGGTTTTATAGAGATCAAAAAGGTTTCCGTACTTGTTTTCGATAACATTCTTTCCCTGTTTCTTTATAGCGTCTCTGAAGTCGAGATAAACAGCCAGGCCTGTTTTACCCACACCATAACCTGCATCACATCTTTCCTTCACAGCCCTCGAGCCCACATCGCGGGGGACCAGATTTCCGAAGGCAGGGTACCTTCTTTCGAGGAAGTAGTCACGCTCTTCTTCGGGTATTTCATTTGCCGCTCTCCTGTCTCCCTTGTTTTTAGGCACCCACATACGGCCATCGTTGCGAAGTGATTCGGACATCAGTGTCAGTTTCGACTGATAGTCGTTCAGCTGCGGGACGCAGGTGGGGTGAATCTGGATAAAGGCCGGATTGGCAAAGAATGCCCCTTTTTTATGTGCCCTCCATGCTGCTGACGGGTTTGAATTAACGGCAAGGGTGGATAAATAATAAATTGTGCCATATCCTCCGGTTGCGAGGACAACAGCATGGGCCGAATGCCTCTCTATTTCTCCGGTGACAAGGTTTCTGGCAATAATTCCCCTTGCTTTTCCGTCAATCACCACTAGGTCGAGCATTTCCCTTCTGGGGTACATTTTTACTGTTCCCAGCTTTATCTGACGATTCAGGGTGGAGTAACAGCCCAGAAGGCATTGCTGGCCTGTCTGGCCTTTTGCATAAAAGGTGCGCGAGACCTGCACTCCGCCGAACGACCTGGTGTCGAGTGTTCCTCCGTAATCGCGGGCAAACGGTACGCCAATAGCGGTAAAATGGTCAATGACCTGGTTGCTGACCTCCGCCGCACGGTATACATTCGCCTCCCTTGCGCGATAGTCGCCTCCCTTTATCATGTCGTAAAACAGCCGGTAAACACTGTCGCTGTCATTACGGTAATTTTTAGCTGCATTGATTCCTCCCTGCGCAGCCACCGAATGTGCCCTTCTCGGAGAATCCTGGTAACAGAAAACCTTCACGTTGTATCCCAGTTCTCCGAGAGCGGAGGCCGCCCCGGCACCCGACAGTCCCGTGCCTATGACAATTATGTCAAGTTTTTTCCTGTTGGCAGGACTTACCAGTTTAACCGATTCCTTATACCTGGTCCATTTCTCCGCCAGAGGTCCTCCGGGTATTTTTGAGTTCAGAGTTGCCATAGTTTTCCAAATTAATTTATCCTGTAGCTTCCTCTCTCCCTTTATTTAAACGATGAAACGGAGAAAGTGGAGCATGATGATCCTTATCTGTATTGCCATATTATAATTGCTATTGCCGCAAATCCGGCCGGAATTGCAATTGCGTAAACCCAGGCCAGCACCTTTATTACCGGAGTCCATATCCTGTGATTCAGTCCGAGAGTCTGAAAGGCTGAAGAAAACGCATGATGCAGATGAAAGCCCAGAAGAATGAAACAGGCAAGGTAAATGTAAACGTAGGCCGGGATTTTGAAAAGAGAGTGAGCCACAGAGTAAAAATCTTCCGGGTTGCCTTCAACTAGTCCGAGTTTGATAAAGTAAAAATTAAAGAAATGCAGAACCAGGAAGGTTAACACTGCAGCTCCCGTCCATATCATAAACCTCGAAAAGGAATCTGTCTTTGATTTCTGTCCTCCGGCATAACCCACGGGTCTGGCCAGCCAGTTTTCAACCTGCAGCCATATCCCGTAAATAACATGAATAAGTATTGAAGCCAGAAGAATCACTTCAAACACTTTTATCAGAGGAAATGACGCCATGAAATGCGCCGCCCTGTTGAAGGGCAGGGGATCGCTTTTCAGGAGCATAAGGTTTATTGTAAAGTGCAGGGGAAGAAATAAAATCAGAAATAACCCTGCAACCGCCATAACAAATTTCCTTGAAATGGATGAGAAGATAATCCTGTTCATCGATTCTGGGTTTAATTGGCTGAATCAAAAAATGGTTTCCGGATATAAATTTAATAAAAGCAGAATTACAACATAATTCTTTAAAAACGGACAGGAAAAGAATGATATAAATCATAAGCGCACTTTTGGTATCTTTGGGAGAAAGATGAAGGTATGAAAAAGTATTTCCATCACCTGGGTA
Organism: Bacteroidales bacterium; assembly: GCA_029974835.1. GTDB lineage: Bacteria > Bacteroidota > Bacteroidia > Bacteroidales > VadinHA17 > LD21. The sequence continues at coordinate 3,823 of JARKQN010000090.1, read as the reverse complement.
AAAAAATATATTATTCCGAATACGGCAGCGGGCCTGCTATTGTCCTGATACACGGTTATCTCGAAACTTCCGGCATTTGGGAAAGTTTTGCCGGAAGGCTGGCCGATGGTTACAAAGTACTTGCGATCGACCTTCCCGGTCACGGGGGTTCAGACGTTTATTCAGGTACCCATACCATGGAATTTATGGCCGACGTCACGGAAAGGCTTTTATTTGCCACAGGAACGGAGAAGGCGTTTCTCACCGGTCATTCCATGGGAGGGTACGTGACCCTCGCTTTTCTTGAAAAATACCCGCATAAACTTTCAGGATACTGCCTGTTTCATTCACACCCTTTTGCCGATACCCGGGAAGTGATAGAAAGAAGAAAAAATGATATAACGCTGGTGGAGTCAGGAAGAAAATTTATGCTGGTTGCCGACAGCGTGAGAAAAATGTATGCCAACGATAACCTTGAGAAATTCAAAACAGCCCTTGAAAAATCAAAAAGCATTGCGGGGAGCATCAGACCTGAAGGAATAACTGCAGTTCTGAGGGGCATGATGGAAAGGCCGTCAAGGTTACATCTTATCGAAAAGGAGAGTGTCCCGTTCCTTTGGATACTTGGCGCAAAAGACAATTATATAGACTCCGGTTCGATGAAGAATCGCGTGAAAATGCCCGCGGGTTCAGAACTTCATGTACTCGAAAATTCAGGACACATGGGCTTTATTGAGGAGGAAGAAAAATCAGCCGCCATTATCCGCTCCTTCGTGAAGGGTATCGGATAAAATGCTGTTAGTTCAAAATTACTATTTTTGCCTTGTCAATCAGGTTATGAGCGTAGTCAGATTCAGCGTAAGCCTCGAAAAGGAACTTCTCAAGGAGCTTGACCGGTACGTGAAGGAGAATAACTTTACAAACCGTTCGCAGGGGCTCCGACATATCATTGAAAGGAATATTGTCGAAAAAAAATGGCAGTGCAATAACATCGTGGCAGGCGCCATTGTTATGGTTTATGATCACCATAAAAAAGATATCCTGTCAAAATCAAATGAAATACAGCACGATTACCACGATGTGATTTTATCTTCACAGCATTTCCACCTAAGCCACGAAACCTGCCTTGAGATACTCGCCGTTAAGGGAAAGGCTAAAACACTCACGGAATTGTCGGATAAGCTTATAGGTATTAAAGGAATAAAGCACGGTAAACTTGTCATGAGCAAAGCCGACTGAACAATATTTATTTTTTTATATTTGCAGTAACACTAATTGTTTAAAACGTAATACTATTTTTATGATGAACTGCAAAGCTCTTTTTATCCCTTTCATGGCATTGCTTGCCATTCCTGCATTTTCACAGCAGGGTACTTCTTCACTGCAGGATACTGTTAACCTTGAAGAAGTGGTTGTTACGGGAACAACGGTTAAGGTGAACAAACATTTTGTTCCGATGGCGGTATCGGTTGTCGGAAGGCAGCAGATAAGTGAAAGTAATGAAACTGCCCTTCTTCCTGTTCTGAACGGAAAAATTCCCGGGCTCTTTGTAACTGAGCGGGGCATAATGGGTTTTGGCGTATCGACAGGTGCAGCAGGGCAGGTCTCAATAAGGGGAATAGGGGGAAGCCCGACAACGGGTGTTTTGATGCTTATCGACGGCCACCCCCAGTTTATGGGAATATTCGGCCATCCTTTGCCCGATTCTTATGTTGCTTCGGATGTTGAAAAAGTTGAAGTGATAAGGGGACCGGCCTCAATACTTTACGGATCAAATGCGATGGGAGGGGTAATAAATATTATTACCAGAAAACAGCAGGAAGATGGCCTGCATGGCAATGCACACTTAATGTACGGCTCGTATAATACCCAGAAATACATGGCTTCTGCCGGATATAAAAAGGATAAATTCAATGCATTTCTGTCGGTCAATCATGACCAGACCGATGGCCACAGGCCAAATTCCGGCTTTAACATAACCAACGGATATGTCAAAATCGGTTATGAACCGGTACAGGGCCTTAATTTAAATACCGACTTCAGCATTGCAAAGTTTAAAGCAACCGATCCGGGGCCTGATACAATCAATGCCGTACCCGGCAACTCACTTGACATAACCAGGGGATACTGGGCATTGACGGCAGACAACAATTACGGTATTGTTTCAGGTACATTCAAACTGTTTTACAATTTCGGAGAACATATAATCTCTGACGGATTCCATTCAAACGACCAAAACTATGGATTGAATGTTTTCCAGACTCTCCGGCTCTTTACGGGCAATAACCTTACAATCGGCGGCGACTATCTGATTTACGGGGGAAAAGCCGAGAATGAAAGGTTCAATACAAGGATAACCGATACAACCGTTTATGATGCCGGAATTTATGGTTTTGTCAGACAGACACTTTTTGAAAAGCTTACCTTAAATGCAGGATTAAGGATGCAGAATCATAAAGTTTACGGAACAATATGGATACCGGCCGGCGGACTGACATGGAAATTTACCGGCATTTCAACCCTGAAAGTTTCCGTATCGAAAGGATTCCGCAGTCCTACAATAAGAGAGCTGTTTGTATGGAATCATAATGTGAATCTTAACCCTGAAACGGTGATGAATTACGAGGCGGGAATATTAATGAGTTTAGCGGAAAACAAAATAAGTCTGGAGCTTACAGGCTTCATTGTTGACGGGAAAAACATGATAATCAGTGTCCCGATGCAGGGTTTGCAGAATGCCGGTGAGGTAAACAACAAGGGAGTTGAATTCAGCGGCTCCGCTCACCCGTCGAAGAACCTGTCTCTTAATCTTACTTACTCATACACAGGCATGAAAACACCGGTATATGCGACTCCGCGTCATAATTTCTATGCAGGTGGGAATTACAGCATAGGAAAATTCAGGATCAGCCTGTCGGTTCAGCATATCAATCATCTCGACACCAACCCGGCCGTCAATAAGGAGATGTATGAAACATATACTCTGCTGAATTCAAAACTATCCTGGGCTCCGCTGAAATTTGCAGAATTCTTTGTAAGCGGGGAGAATCTCCTGAATCAGAAATATGCTACGAACATATACTATACCATGCCTGGTGCAACAATTTTCGGAGGTGTGAGGCTGAAACTATAATTGAGGCAGGTGTTCTATAAAACCGGAAGGTTGCGGGGATGAGGTGTACTTAAAATGACAGACTCAGCCTCACGAAAATATTTCTTCCCGGTTCAACGCTGATGCTTCCCCTGTTGGTTGCGAGATGGTTTGTATAACTGCGGTTTGTAAGATTCTCGATACCGGCAAAAGCCTGGAGTCTGGTTTTGCCAATCCTGAAAGCTTCCGTACTCAGATTTAAGTCGTAACGCATGTATCCGCCCGTGGTTTTTTCGCCATCGGCGACTTTGTCCTGCCCGGCGGCCCCAATGGCGGTGATTTCGGCAGTACCTGCGCGCGGGATTGAATAGCGAAGCCCGATTCTGCCGTTTAGAGGCGGTATCTGCGGCAGATTCTTGTCCTCTTCAGTATCCCTGCCACGCACATAACCGCCTGAGGCAAACACAACAAAGTTTGAAAGGAAGTTATACTGAAATCCGAAATCGGCACCATACAGCAAAGCCTTGCTGACATTTGCGTTGACAAGCGCCGGAAGTGTGTCGGTGGTTCCTTCAAGCGGGCCGGTATTGATGGTATAAATGAATTCACCGGGGGTTTCCACGATAAGATTGGAAATCCTGTTTATAAAAGCATTGATCTGAAGGGTTAAATTTTTTCCCCATATTCTGAGTCCGATATCGGCCGAATAACCGCTTTCAGGTTTAAGGTTGGGGTCGCCCAGCCTGACGTAAT
>JARKQN010000055.1 GCA_029974835.1 Bacteroidales bacterium | reverse complement strand
TTTTCAATTCCTGCTTCGTGGAGCGACATGACATCGGTGTAACCTTCAACCAGATAACATTTATCCTCTTTTATGACAGCTTTTCTTGCCTGGAATATGCCGTAAACAATACGGCTTTTGTGGTATATCTCCGATTCGGGCGAGTTGAGGTATTTTGCCGTTTTTGCGTCCGATTTCAGAATCCTTCCCCCGAAGCCGAGTATCTGGCCGGAGAGTGAGTGAATGGGGAACATCACTCTTCCGCTGAAACGGTCGAAGAGCCGGTCTTCGTGTTTAATTGAAAGACCGGTCTTTACCAGAAAATCTTCGGAATAGCCGTCGGAGAGTGCCTTCGCGGTAAAGGCATCCCTTTTTTCAAAGCTGTAGCCGGCTTCAAATTTTTTTAGGGTTTCATGCCTGAAGCCCCTTTCCCTGAAATATGAGAGACCGACCGATTTCCCCTCGTCGCTGTTAAAAAGATTCTCGGAGAACTGTCTTCCTGCATAGGTGGTGAGGACAAGCATGCTTTCACGCTCATTCTGCTTTTCTATATCCTCATGAGTCTGTTCCCTCTCTTCGACCTCGATGTGGTACTTTTTTGCAAGGTATTTGAGTGCCTCGGGATAGCTGAGATGGTCGTGCTCCATTATGAAGTTGACCACGTTGCCGCCCTTTCCGCAGCCGAAGCATTTAAAGATTCCTTTGGAAGGGGATACCGTGAAAGAGGGGGTCTTTTCGTTATGAAAAGGGCAGAGGCCCAGCAGATTGACCCCGCGCCGCTTCAGTGGCACGTACTCCTGAATCACCTCTGCGATCTGGGCCGCATCGAGAATTTTCTGTATGGTCAGGTGATCAATCATGATTCAAAGATATCAGTAATTCGGGAGAAATTTAACACAGGATAAAAAGGTTATTTAAACAATAATGGAACGCGGATCATCGCGGATTTCAGCGCGGATTAGCACGGATTTATCTTCGTTCAATCATGTACCTGTCGCCATATTTGTATTTTAAAAAGGGAATTACAGTTTAATACGGATTAATCTGTGTTCATCCGCGTTTCCCGACGCAGGCGGGATCCGCGGTTATCCGGCGTGCCATTTTCTTTCTGTATAAACTGAAAACCAATGGAACGCGGATAGTCACGGATTTCAGCGCGGATTAGCACGGATTTATCTTCGTTCAATCATGTAGTTGTCGTCATATTTGTATTTTAAAACGGGAATTAAAGTTTAATGCGGATTGATCTGCGTTCATCCGCGTTTCCCGACGCAGGCGGGATCCGCGTTTATCAGCGTGCCATTTTCTTTCTGTATAAACTGAAAACCAATGGAACGCGGATTTTCGCTGATTTCAGTGCGGATTAGCACGGATTTATCTTCGTTCAATCATGTAGTTGTCGTCATATTTGTATTTTAAAACGGGAATTAAAGTTTAATACGGATTGATCTGCGTTCATCCGCGTTTCCCGACGCAGGCGGGATCCGCGTTTATCCGCGTGCTATTTTCTTTCTGTATATATTGAAAACCAATGGAACGCGGATTTTCGCGGATTTCAGCGCGGATTAACACTGATATATACCCGGTCATCCTCGTGGCATGAAACTCTTAAATAAAAAACCTGTTAACTTTACAGGTGGCCCGAAAAGACATGAGACAGAGATTTTTTTTGTTGATGCTGCTTGTATTCACTTCGGCAAACATTCACAGTCAATCCGATACTGTTACAAAATATCTCTCCGTCGGTCCTGAAGAGTTCCTTACGCTGATGCGCTTCAGAGAGAATGCCGTACTTATAGATGTACGGCTCCCTTTTGAATACCGGAAAGAGAGGATTGAGAACAGTGTCAACATTCCCCTGGGAAAAAAATTTATAAAGAAGATGTCACACTTTCCCGGAAATTCTGTCATCCTTCTGTACTGCACCACCGACGTACGCAGCAGGAGGGCTGCAGAGAGGCTTTATGATGCAGGATACAGGAACCTTTACAACCTTGAGGGCGGGCTTGAGGCGTGGAAAAGAAAAAACCTCCCGGTAACAGGCAGAAAGGCGGACAAATATATTCCTGACAGAATGAACTAACCTTTCAGATACTTAAGGTAACCTTCAAGTTCGGTTTTAACGATTTTCGCGATGTATTTCCCCAGTATGTCAAATTCAATATTCACTACTGTTCCCGGTTTTATCTGATGGAAGTTGGTAACCTCCCATGTGAACGGTATTATTGCCACCCTGAACGATCCGGGACGTGAGTCGACAACGGTAAGGCTTACCCCGTTTACCGCCACAGAGCCTTTTTCGACGGTGATATAGTCATCTTTCAGGGGTTCATATTCAAAAGTATAGTACCAGCTTCCGCCGGCTTCAGTCACTTCCGTGCAAACGGCAGTCTGGTCGGTATGCCCCTGCACCATGTGTCCGTCGAGCCGGCCGCCCGCCTTAAGACTTCTTTCCAGGTTAACCTTGTCGCCCGGCTTAAGCAGTCCAAGGTTGGTCTTTTCAAGAGTCTCTTTTATTGCTGTTACGGTATAGGTATCTCCGTCAATTTTCACAACAGTGAGGCATACGCCGTTGTGGGAAATACTCTGATCCACCTTCAGTTCCCCTGCAAAGGAGCATTTCATGGTTATATGAAGGTTCTCGTTCTCCTTCTCGAGCCTTACCACCGGGGCCGCTTCTTCCACTATACCCGAAAACATGTTAATCTATATTTAAGTATGGAGGCAAATATAAGGATTATGAACGTAAATAAGAGTCATGCGGCCTGAAGTCTTGCAGTCTGATGTCTTACGGTCTTTAAGGGAGAATGGTTAACTTTGTGAATTGTCTTACTAAATCGTGCTAAAACGGGTACAATAATCAGGCAATTTCTGAATATATCGAAGGGATCGTCAGGGGAAGTCAAGTGCATGTACTACATTGCTGAATATCTGAAATATATCGGGGCTGATGTTGCTGCTGACCGAAAAACAAGATGTCAGAGGATATAAAATGGGACAAGTTCTTTTATGAATTATCTCAAACCACCCCTAAGATCAGACCTCAGACCGCAGGACCTCAGACCGCAGGACCGCAGACCGCAGGACCGCAGGACCTCAGACCGCATGACCAACGACTAATTCTCCCTGTACCAGATCATCTTTCGTCCGAATCCCAGCCTGTTGTCGGTCAGCTTTATATGGGTAAGGTCGACAGCCCAGAGGGTTGTATCCATCAGCATTGCCACGGGAAAGCGTTTAATATATGCCCTGCGTGCCTTTTCGAGACGGTCGCCGGCCAAAAGCACAACGGAGCCCCTGAACTGGATGCCCCTGATTTTGCCGGTGATTTTTGTTTCAAGAACCACCGTGCCTGCCACTTCCGGGTTTATCCCGAATTCCCGGCCGTGACGGGTGCCTGTATCTGTGGTAAAGACAAGAGCATTTTCGTCCTCCAGGTATACATAGAAACAGCTTGCGCACCATGGTTCGTTGTTAACCGTGGTGCAGATGGTAAGCACGTGGTGCTTTTTAAGAAACCTTATGATGCGTTTTTCAATCATTCTCCATCCATCTGTAACCGTTCACGCTGAAACCTGCCAGGGAAAGTATCCTGTCTGTAATTGTATCGGCAAGATCTTCAATACCGGAGGGTTTGCTGTAAAATGAGGGTGAGGCGGGACAAACGACTGCACCTGCAAGAGTCAGTGTCTCCATGTTACGGATATGAATCAGGTTGTAAGGGGCCTCGCGGGGGACAACTATGAGTATTCTTTTTTCTTTCAGTATCACGTCGGCAGCGCGGGCAATGAGATCGTCGGATGTTCCGTTTGCTATTCTGCCAAGGGTGCCCATCGAGGCAGGGCATATTATCATAGTGTCAAATCTGGCCGAACCTGATGCGAATGGGGCGTGAAACGAACTGTTCAGATATTCCTTCGCAGGCGTTTTTAATACCGGTTTTTTACCCAGTTCGTATTCCCATATTTCCCTGGCGGTTTCGGAAAAGATTACTGCAATCTCTGCGGGTTTTGGTTTATGCGACATAAGTTTGTCAAGGAGCCTTTGGGCGTAAATTGCCCCGCTGGCACCGGTTATTGCCAGGATAATTTTCCTTGATTTCGGGATATTTTTCATAGGGAAGTGTTTTATTTATTTACAATGGAACGCGGATTGTCGCGGATTTCAGCGCGGATTATCGCGGATCTATCTTCGCTCAATCATTTACTTGTCGTCATATTTTTATTTTCATACGGGAATGACAGTTTTATACGGATTAATCTGCGTTCATCAGCGTTTCCCGACGCAGGCGGGATCCGCGTTTATCCGCGTGCCATTTTCTTTCTGTATATATTGAAAACCAATGGAACGCGGATTGTCGCGGATTTCAGCGCGGATTTTCGCTGATTTATCTTCGTTAAATCATGTACTTGTCGTCATATTTGTATTTTAAAACGTGAATTACAATTTAATACGGATTAATCTGTGTTCATCCGCGTTTCCCGACGCAGGCGGGATCCGCGTTTATCAGCGTGCCATAACTTAATTAAAAACATCATTCTGATCTTTGAAATTTCCTTGAGTTTTCAAACACTTTCCTGATAAATTCTGGTTTTTTTCCGAAGTTAAGCAACAATCCCACTTCTACTTCTGTGCCTTTTAAATAATTCAATAACTGTGATTCAAATTCCTTGGTCATGTACTCTGCGGCTTTAAGCTCAAGGATTACAGCATTATTTACAACAAGATCGGCAAAGTATTCCCCCACTTCATAACCCTTGTAGAAAACTTTAATCTGTTTCTGACATTCGACAAAAAAGCCCTTTTCCCTGAGTTCTAGTTGCATGGCATTTTGATAAACTTTTTCGAGAAACCCGTATCCGAGTTCATTGTAGACCTCATAGAATGTTTGTATGATCTTATCAGTTAAATCCTTATGCAGCAAGTCCATAGCAGTGGATATTAATTAATCTGACAGGATAATGAAGATAGTAAAAAATTATTAAACAATGGAACGCGGATTTTCGCGGATTTATCTTTGTTCAATCATGTACCTGTCGTCATATTTGTATTTTAAAAAGGGAATTACAATTTAATACGGATTAATCTGCGTTCATCCGCGTTTCCCGACGCAGGCGGGATCTGCGTTTATCCGCGTGCTATTTTCTTTATAAACTGAGAAAACAATGGAACGCGGATTTTCGCGGATTTATCTTGGTTCAATCATGTACTTGTCGTCATATTTTAATTTTCATACGGGAATTACAGTTTTATACGGATTAATCTGCGTTCATCCGCGTTTCCCGACGCAGGCGGGATCCGCGTTTATCCGCGTGCCATTTTCTTTCTGTATATATTGAAAACCAATGGAACGCGGATCGTCGCTGATTTCAGCGCGGATTAGCACGGATTTATCTTCGTTCAATCATGTACTTGTCGTCATATTTGTATTTTAATACGGGAATTACAGTTTAATACGGATTAATCTGCGTTCATCCGCGTTTCCCGACGCAGGCGGGATCTGCGTTTATCCGCGTGCTATTTTCTTTCTACACTGAGAAAACAATGGAACGCGGATTTTCACGGATTTCAGCGCGGATTTTCGCGGATTTATCTTCGTTCAATCATGTACCTGTCTCCATATTTGTATTTTAAAAAGGGAATTACAGTTTAATACGGATTAATCTGCGTTCATCCGCGTCTCCCGACGCAGGCGGGATCTGCGTTTATCCGCGTGCTATTTTCTTTATAAACTGAGAAAACAATGGAACGCGGATTGCCGCGGATTTCAGCGCGGATTATCGCGGATCTATTTTCGTTCATCTAAGTACTAGTGGTCATATTTGAAGGTTTTACTTAACTGGAGAAACAATGGAACGCGGATTGTCGCGGATTATCGCTGATTTATTCCGTACAGGAATTCTATAAATTTAATTTCGTTTTTAACACCGCCACCCCTGCCGAGGCACCCTCCTTGATAACCTCAACCCTTCTGCCTGCCGGAACGTACACCTCCGAAGGATCAATGAGAAACACCGTGACTTCTGATGACACATAATTTACAAGTCCCGCTGCCGGGTAAACATTCAGAGAGGTGCCTATAATCACAAAGATTTCTGCCTGTGAGGCAATCTGAACGGCCTCGTCCATGGCGGGTACAGGTTCTCCAAACCATACTATGTGCGGCCTCAGCTGACTGCCCTTTTCACACCTGTCGCCCGGATTGATATCCCGGTACCCGATATCGTAAACCAGCGAGGGGTCGGCACTGCTCCTGGCCTTTGTAAGCTCGCCGTGCAGATGGAGTATCTTTGTGCTTCCGGCCCTTTCGTGAAGATTGTCGACATTCTGTGTGATGATATGCACATCGAAATATTTCTCCAGGTCCGCCAGTCCCTTATGGCCTTCATTCGGCACGGCCTTCTCAAGCTGCCGCCGGCGTTCATTGTAAAACCGTAGTACAAGGTCGCGGTTTTTCTGCCAGCCCGTTATGGAAGCCACTTCCATCACATCATACTCCTCCCACAGTCCGCCGCTGTCGCGGAACGTCCTTATGCCGCTCTCCGCACTCATGCCGGCACCGCTGAGAACTACAAGACGTTTTTTCCTTTCCATTCCGTAAAAATAATTAAAAGATAATTATCCTGAAGGAAAAACCTGAACGGGAGAGCGGGGGATTGAGGGAAAGGGAGATGCAGTGAAGAGGGAAAGTTGACCTTTAAATACTTCTTTTTGCTATCTTTGTCCGATTTTTAAAAAACCATATTATCCGATGGGGAAGAAGTTTCCTGAATATAAAGGACTCGACCTTGCAGAAGTTAACAAAGAAATACTGAAGGTCTGGGATGAAAACAATACATTCAGAAGAAGTGTTCGTCAGAGAGACGGCAGGGGTGAGTTCGTGTTTTACGAAGGTCCCCCTTCGGCCAACGGCATGCCCGGCATACATCACGTAATGTCACGTGCCATCAAGGATGCCGTATGCCGTTACAAGGCCCAGTGCGGTTATGAGGTGAAACGCAAGGCCGGATGGGATACTCACGGACTGCCTGTTGAACTTGGCGTGGAGAAAGCCCTCGGTATTACAAAGGAAGACATCGGCACAACAATCTCAATAGCCGATTATAACAGGGAGTGCAAGAAGGATGTGATGAAGTACACCGACTTGTGGGAAGAGCTTACCCGCAAGATGGGGTACTGGATAGACATGGACGACCCTTATATCACATACGACAACAGGTATATTGAAACCCTCTGGTGGCTTCTCAAACAACTTTATACAAAAGGATATCTGTACAAGGGATACACCATTCAGCCCTACTCTCCGGCAGCAGGAACCGGACTCAGTTCTCATGAGCTCAACCTGCCGGGTTGCTACAGGGACGTGAAGGACACAACATGCATTGCCCTCTTCAGCATCGACAGAAACGAAAAATCGGAGTTCCTCTTCAAGGCAGCCGACACCCCCTCGATCCATATCATGGCATGGACAACCACACCGTGGACACTGCCTTCAAACACGGGTCTGGCAGTAGGAGAGGATATCATTTATACATGTGTGAGAACATACAATCCCTATACGGGTGAACCGCTCACGGCCATCCTTGCAAAGGAGCTGCTCGGGTCAATATTCCCCGGCACCGAACCTTCAGACGACCTGCCCGTGTACAAACCGGGCGACAGAAAGGTTCCCTACAGGATAATCAGCGAATTCCCTGGGGAAAAGCTCAGGGGAATAACATACCGGCAGCTCATCGACTGGGTGAATCCCGGCGAGGGCGCCTTCAGGGTGGAAACCGGCGACTTCGTCACCACGGCCGATGGTACCGGCATAGTGCATATCGCACCCACTTTCGGTGCAGATGACTATAACTTCGGCAGAAAGCACGGCATACCGCCTCTTATGGTAAGGATGAAGGACGGATCGATGGGTCCGCTTGTGGATAAGAGGGGATTTATGGTACCCGTTGCCGACCTCGATGAGGAGTTTGTCAGGCAAAGGGTAAACACCGAAACATACAAAGGCTTTGAAGGAAGACCGGTTAAAAACGAGTATGATCCTTCCCTCAACGGGTCGGATGAGACTCTCGACATAGACATTGCAGTAATGCTGAAGCAGTCGGGAAAGGCTTTCCGCATTGAGAAGATGGTCCACAGCTACCCGCATTGCTGGAGGACTGACAAACCGGTACTTTACTACCCGCTCGATTCATGGTTCATCCGCACCACCGCTTTCCGCGACAGGCTTATTGAACTTAACAACACCATCAACTGGAAGCCCCCTTCAACAGGCAGCGGCCGGTTCGGCAAATGGCTCGAAAACCTGGTCGACTGGAACCTCTCCCGTTCAAGGTTCTGGGGAACGCCTCTTCCGATATGGGTTACCGACGACCGCAGCGAGGAGAAATGCATAGGATCGGTGGCCGAGCTGAAGGAGGAGATTGAAAAGGCTGTCAGGGCAGGCTTTATGAAGGAGAACCCTCTGGCAAAATTCAGGGAAAATGATTTTTCGAAAGAGAACTACGACCTCTTCGACCTGCACAGGCCGTTTGTGGATGAGGTTATACTGGTGAGCCCGTCAGGAAAAAAGATGTTCCGTGAGCCCGACCTCATCGATGTGTGGTTCGACTCAGGCGCCATGCCATATGCCCAGGCACACTACCCGTTCGAAAACAAACAGAATTTCAGCGACATGTTCCCGGCCGATTTCATCGCAGAAGGCGTTGACCAGACACGCGGATGGTTCTTCACGCTCCATGCAATAGCCACAATGATTTCCGACTCGGTGTCGTTTAAAAACATAGTTTCCAACGGCCTTGTACTAGATAAAAACGGCAATAAAATGTCGAAACGCCTTGGCAATGCCGTGGATCCCTTCTCCACCATCGACGAACACGGGGCCGATGCCGTCAGATGGTACATGCTCACCAACGCGCAGCCATGGGATAACCTGAAATTTGACATTTCGGGAGTGGAAGAGGTGAAACGCAAATTCTTCGGGACACTCTATAATACCTATGCCTTTTTTGCCCTCTATGCCAACATAGACGGTTTTGATTACAGTGGCGGCGAGGTGCCTGTAGAAGAGCGCCCCGAGATAGACCGATGGATCATCTCGCTCCTTAACTCGCTGGTGAAGGAGGTCGGCAGCAGCTATGCCGATTACGACCTCACAAGGGCCGCCAGAGCCATACAGGATTTTGTTACCGAAAACCTCAGCAACTGGTACGTGAGGCTCAACCGCAAACGCTTCTGGGGCGGGGAACAGGACAGGGGAAAGCTGGCTGCCTATCAGACTCTGTACACATGCCTCGAAACGGTTTGCAAACTTGCAGCGCCGGTGGCCCCTTTCTATGCCGACAGGATCTTTATGGATCTTAACAGCGTGACGGGAAGACACCGTGAAGATTCGGTTCATCTCACAGCCTTCCCCGAACCCGATGAAAAACTTATCGACAGGGAGCTTGAGGAGAGGATGGAGATTGCACAGAGAATCTCCTCGATGATACTCGGAATACGGCGTAAGGTAAATATAAAGGTAAGGCAGCCGCTGGCAAAGATTATGCTGCCTGTGAGCGGGGATTCTTTTGTTGAGAGATTTGAATCGGTAAGGAACCTGGTGCTTTCAGAGGTGAACGTCAGGGATGTTGAGTATATCAAGGATACCACGGGTATTGTGGTTAAGAAAATAAAGCCGGATTTCAGGGTGCTTGGTCCGAAGTACGGAAAGCTGATGAAAGATATAGCCGGAGCGGTCAGTGCCCTGAGCCAGGAGGAGATAACAGCATTTGAGACGGAGGGCAGAAGGAGCTTTGTTATCAACGGCGCACCGGTGGAACTGTCGCTGGAAGATGTTGAAATCATTTCGGAAGACATCCCCGGCTGGCAGGTAGCCACTGACGGGAAGCTGACGGTAGCTCTCGATATCACCGTAACAGATGAGCTTCGTTATGAAGGCATTGCCCGCGAGTTTGTGAACCGCATACAGAACCTCCGCAAGGAGAAAGGCTTTGAGGTGACCGATAAGATAATTGTGCATATCGGGGAGAACGAGTTTGTAAATGAGGCAGTCAGAAGACATGCCGGCTATATCGGCTCCCAGACCCTTGCAACGGAGGTGAAACTGGTTCCGTCGCTCTCAGGCAGCTCAGTCGATGAGGTCGATATAGACGAAGTCATCGTTAAAGTCGCAATCAGAAAGAATACCATTTAAGGTATATCAATTCTTACATTATTCTCTTCTTCTCAGGAAGGCTTTTTTCTTTTTTTGCTTGCCCAAGCCCTTCACCGAGAAGCCAACAAACTATTCGCTATTTCCCAAAATCTTCAGAGACCGATGGAAAACCTCTCCCGTATGGCGAGATTCTAAAAAACTAGAAATGCCTGAGACCTTAGCATTTCTTAAAACTTGAAATGTGCGTGGGCTACCTGGAAAAGGTGAGAACTTCAGCCTTTTTTGGGAGCGTGATGCCATGGGTATTTTGCCAAAAAAGGCTGAAGTTGTCTTTTCCAGCCTACTTTTCTTTGGTTACTTTCTTTTGTAGGAGCAAAAGAAAGTAACATAATAAAAAAGGATTTGAAAAAATTAAAAACAGATGAACGAGTATATCCATTCAGGTCGTTTTTCTTATTTTATTAATCTCCGCTGAATGCTTTTTATTGGGCAAACAGGGAAAGAAAGAAAAGCCGGTTAAAACAAAATAAAAAAGCCGCCTTTATACCGGCAGCTTTATTAACAGGGTTAATCCCGGAGAGTCTTACGTTTTCTGCTTGTTTTTCGCCTCAATGCAGAGAGTTGCATGGGGTACGGCGCGGAGGCGTTCCTTTGAGATGAGCTTGCCTGTTTCTCGGCAGATGCCGTAGGTTTTGTTTTCTATCCTTACGAGCGCTGCCTGCAGGTGCTGGATGAATTTAAGCTGCCTCTGTGCAAGCCGTCCGGCTTCTTCCTTCGAAAGAGTGGTTGCACCTTCCTCAAGCACCTTGAAAGTGGGAGAGGTATCCATGGTGTCGTTGCTCTCTTCGTGCGTTATGCTCGATTTGAGAATCTCGTAATCTTTACGGGCCTTCTCCAGCTTGGCGAGTATTATTTGTCTGAACTCCTCAAGCTCCTCATCCGAATATCTTGTCTTCTCTGCCATGGCTTTATATTTTGGTCCGCCGCAAAGGTATGTATTTTTTTGATTATAAGGAAGTGAAAAACCAATAAGGAAAAATTAATCACCTCCCAGGCATTAAATATGAAATTCGTCTTTATCCCGGAATGTTCAGTTGCTCCTTGCCTTGTGGAAAACGATATTCCTGACCGATTTCCAGAAATATTTAAAATCTGTGAGGAAGGGATGCCGGTCATATTCATCCAGATAACGGAGTTCTGAATTTTGAATTTCATCGAGATCGTTGGGCATATCGGCATAAAATGGCGGAATTAACCCCGGTTTGTACTTAATCCTTCTTTCCTGTACATCTTTCCGGTACAGATCAAAATACTGCCGGCTGAGAGGACGGACACCCACCATTTTCATATTGCCTTTAAAAAGGTTTATAAGCATTGGCAGTTCATCTATCCATATCTTTCTGCATACGGCACCCCATGATGTAACCCTGAAATCGTTCCTGAATTTTCCGCCCTCCTGCAGGTCATATATTCTGTAAACATAATCCTGAATATATTCAGAATACGGATACATGGTCCTGAGTTTAAAAACCTTGATCATCTCGCCGTTTTTGCCTACCCTCGGCAGGGCAATCAGCGGTCCGTAAAGGTTTTCATTACGGGGCAACGGGTCGCTTATCTTTACCGACTCGATGCAGAGAAGATTGCCGAGAAATGATTCTGACCTTATCCTGAATCCTCCGCGGGTAAGCCTTCCCAGAGCCTCAGCCCTTGAAAGGACATTGTTCCTGCCGCCCGAGAGCGCAAAATAGACCGGACGGGTGATTTTAAATTTGGGCAGGACTCTCTTGTAAATAAAATCAATACTGTAAAGCAAATAATTTAAAACCGGTGGGAATTTCTTCAGAATTCTCTTTTTTCTCTGATCTTTGGTTTCAACGCAGCACAGAAAATAGCCTCCGCAGTCAAGCTTGCCGTTAACGGTGTCAATGAATTCGTCGGGATCTTTTACATCATTCAGTTTGCGGAGGTTTATTATGTAATTATAAGCCTCTTCAGGAAGGCTTGTAATGTTAAACGGTGTGGTGGTTGAGAGCACTGCATTTTTGCCTTTCAGGTTGGCCCCTGCGATTGCCGTAATTGCACCTGCCATTCCGGCGCCGCACTCTCTCTCGATCGCTTTCAGAACCTGGAGGTTGACATGAGGTTCAGTTATTTTTTTTTTACTCTTTCCGTTAGCCTCCTTTACAAGTTCATATTCGCTTGGCTTGCGGTATTTCCTGTATTTCTCGTATTCCTCATATTCCTGAACCGAGGCTTTTTTATAGGCAATGAAAATGCCTCCGGCGACAAGTTCGAGAAATGTGGCTGTCAGTGCCGTGCCAAGAACCACGGTTCTTGAATACTCATAATCCCTGAAAATGTAAAAAATAAGGGTGGTAATTGAAATAGAAATAAGGTTACTGGAAACAACCCTGATAAACAGTGTCTGGAAGTTGATTATTTTTCCCCTGTGCATTTTGCCGTTAAGGAATGATACGATGATCCAGATAAAGGCAAGACTAGCAAAGAAAAATGCATGGGATGGAATATAACCCCTGAAGCTGGTAGGCTTCGTCCACACAACGGCAAGGAACGATATTATCAGTATAATAATATCGGCGAAAGTTGTAATTATCCTGAACCTTTTCCGTTCCATCGGACTTCCCCGGCTTAACCGGTTGTAAAAGTAAATATTTTATACTTCTGTAAGACTCACTGATAAGGCCGCTGGTTGCAGGACCGTTTTTCAGAAACCAAAAGTGACTCCTGCGTTAAGGGTATTCTTTTTACCTGAAAAATATGGGGCACTCCATCTTGCATCTCCCGTAACTTTTCCGGTTGTTAAACCAAGCCATAGATAGAGGTCATTTATTGCCTGGTATCGGATTGTTAATCCTGCAACAGTGCTGTGCCATTCCACCGAAGCAAGCGGCGGATTGCCGATACGGCTGCCTCCGGCCTCCTGGTAATCGGGTCCCCTCACGGCATCTTCAAACCAAAGTTCCGCTGAAAAACCCCGGAAAGGTCTGTAACCGATGTTTAGAAACCATTCCCGCGAATTATCCTTAAGATAATGGCCAAGATTATAATTATTCGATTCGTAGGTTAGCGTCGGCACAAAGTGCCTGAATGTGAGCGGATAGTTAAATGTATATTCAACGGTCATAAACATGTTCTCCACGGGCAGGCCTGTTGTCCTGACACCTCCCTTCCAGCTGAAAAAGTTCCACTCATCCTTCCTGAATATACGGTTTACGGAAAGTTCATCAACAAACAGTGTGGCGTATAAATGAAAATGTTTTATCTGTCTTGAGCTAAGGTCGAAGAACATCTGTGAATTCATATTGTTGATGCCGGAATTGACTGAATGATCGACAGACTTGTAAAAAAGAACCGGTATGAGATATGCCGGGAAGAGCCCGAGGTCGGAATAAACAATACTGTTGCCTGCCGAAAGATCAAGATTTCTGACCGGCGTGATGGTAATCAGGTTTGCAGCCATGAATTTCCTGTGATAAACATCCCTGTAAACCGTTCCATAGCTGTTCGATATCCAGTATGACCTGGTGCTGTCGACCACCATCGAATTGAGCCATCCGTGGAAGTAATTAAAGGTGAACCATTTAACGGGTTCAAGGTGCAGCCGGAGATGTGCAAATGAGGGAGTGTTGCCACCCAGTATGTTTGCACCATGATAATTCGTACCCCAGGTAAACCTCTCTTTCACCAGTCCTGCATATCCCCATTTCCAGGAATATGTTACCCCCCCCTGCATCTCACTCCAGTCGGTCGAATTTTTTATGTGACCTCCCGCACGTGAAGTAAGATATTCCGGTTTGCCCAGAAGGGGTTTTTCATGGTTATCAACCATGGAGGCATAGAAACCCCAGCCTGCAACATAGGCCCTTGCTTCTATCCCGTTACGCCAGTAGGTGGCCGTACCAGAACCGTTCCGTAATACTTCAGCTCCCAGAACCGGATTAACGGTAAATGAAAACAGGCTATCCTTATAGCTGAAAAGGTCGAAGCGCTTCCCGGAAACGGCTGATGAAGAGGTTTCACGGCCAAAATCGCGCCTGTAGAAATCAAGCTCTTCTGCCTGCCTGGCATTAAGGCGGTCACGCTTTGCTTCAGCTTCATCAAGTAAACGGGCTATCTCGGCTCTTGTATAAGGTTTCACCGCTGAATGGAGAGAAAGAATATCTTCTCCTGCCAGTTCATCAAGGAAATCATAAATACCGTAATCGGCAACCGGATGCGGTACAGCCTGCGGCAGAAGCGTGCCGGACGAAAAAGAAACCAGTAATGCGCCGGCAATACTTAAAAAATATTTATGCCATTCACTCATTTTTACAATGGATGGAAAGCAAAGATATTAAATATAAGGTTACTGAGGCCCCACCTGAAAACTCTCTGCCGGATGACTGATTTACCTTTCAGGTGCCCGGGGGAATAAACCATTCCCCGATTGCCGGATCTTTATTATTTTTGTTCTGCAAAAGCCCCGGAGCGGAATGGGCAATACAGATCAGTCACCACAAAAGTCAGTCAGAAGCAAACCTCCTGAATGGTATGCGGTATATACAAAACCTCATGCGGAAAAACAGGTTTTTAACCGGCTCGAAGAGGCAGGCATAGAAGCTTTTCTTCCCCTGCAGAAGACCATAAGGCAGTGGAGTGACAGAAAAAAAATTGTTGAGAAACCTCTTCTGTCATCTTACATATTCGTGAGGGTGAAGAGAAAACAATTCCCGACTGTTTACAGGACCTATGGAATAGTAAAGTTTGTGACCTTCGAAGGCAACCCCGTTCCCATTCCCCGGAGTCAGATTGACAACCTCAGGCTTCTTGTGAACAGCGATGCGGAAATTGAGGTAAACAGCGAAAAGTATGAACCGGGCGACAGGGTTGAGGTAATGTCCGGCTCGCTGGCAGGACTGAAGGGTGAGCTGACAGGCAAAGGCGGAAGGAAGAGAATGATAATCAGGATTGACGAGATAGGCAAAAACATTATTGTGAAAATTCCGGCCACCTTCCTTAAGAAAATCAAAACCTGAGTTACTGCCGCCGGTTTGACCCTGACTCGTCATCATCTTCAGCCAAAAGGCTGATAGGTCTCGCAGGCCTTTCAGGGTTTTTATGACCTGCACGACCAGTTATCCGGTAAAATCACTTCTTCGCTAACTCCCCGATATTTATCCCCAGTGCAACCTCATGACAGTTGAAGGCATTCAGCGCCACATTCGTTGCCATGTTGAAGTTATAACCGAGACTGATGCCGTTAATGATCTTTCCGCCCAAACCGAATCCGAATATGCCGGGATCGCGGAAAACAAGTGTACCCCATACCCTTTTTATCCACATTACCTGTGCAGCCATCTCAAACTGGCTCTTTATATATCTGCCTCCGCGCAGAATTAAAAGAGGCGTTAAAGCCCAGTCGTCGCTTATGTCGTACCGGTACGAAGCATGGAACCTGAAATTTGAGAGAGGGTTGTATTTTAGAGCGACCTCCTTATAGGTGGCGTCGCCGAAACTGATGTTCGAAAAGAGGAAGCCCGCATCAAGGTTCTGCCAGTTGTAAGCCACCGAAATGTCGGACATGAATTTTATCTTCGATTTTATGTCATTCTGCACAAGGGCCGGATCGATGTTATAGCCCGGGTCATTGTAATACTCCGTAAGGTTGATGGAGTTATGGTACACTCCCGCCGAGAGTCCGAACATGATAAAGTGTCCTTCCGCCGCCTCAATTCTGTAGGAGTATGAGCCCATCACGTACAGTTGTCCGAATATTCCGGCTTTGTCGTAAACGATCTTTCCGCCCACGCCTGCACCGTTCATCACCGGCAGCAGGTCGTTATAGGTAATTGTCAGCGTC
>JARKQN010000046.1 GCA_029974835.1 Bacteroidales bacterium | reverse complement strand
GAGAGTGAAAGGGCGAGGTATAGCGGGACAGGCAACTATCCCGTTTTTTTTTTGCGCAGTTGGCTGGCGTATCTTGTTCTGCAACTGGTTGACAAAAAACAAAGAGTTTTCAACTTTTTAGGACGATACACCTTGTATCTGCCCCTCCCTGCCTCCCCAAATGGGGAGGAGAGAAAGATAATTTACACTTTACGCTCCTTCCCCTACCTGGGGGAAGGCCGGGATGGGGGCAAATAAAAAGGTGACTTGTCCTGTAACTTATTGCAAAAAACAATACTTCTCACCCTTCCCGGCGGGAAGTCTGACCACCCCGACAGAAGAGTGTGAGAAGGAGCGAGGGGGCGAGGGAGTGAGAGGGAGAGTGAGCGATGGAGCGAGTGGGCGATGGAGCGAGTGAGTGTGAGGGCGAGGACGAGAGTGAAAGGGCGAGAGTGAGAGTGAGAGTGAGAGTGAGAGTGAGAGTGAGAGGGTGTATAAAAGGCAACCTCACATGAGGTTAACATCAATTAAACAAGTGAAAAGACAAAGCAATCACTTTGCTTAATCAGGTTTTTACTTATACAGATAGTTACAATAATCCGCCAGTTTAACAAGGTCGCCGGGTTTATCAAACTTTATGCGGTTGTTTTTTATGAACTGCTTCAGTTCCTTTGACTTCTCCATAAATATCTTAAGAAACTGGTTTTCGCCCAGGTATTTATACCATTTTCCCTCCTTCTGTACCCAGTAAACGGGTGAGTATTCCACTTCATAACCCTGGGGAATATTAATGTTATAGTAACCTGATTTTAATCTCACGCTGCTAAGATAATTTGAAGCGGCAAGCTGGGAAGTAGTACCGTAACCGGCAGGCATTCCCGGCTCTTTAAGATTGCTCCTGTGCTGAATTGAAAATGTAAAACTGCCTTCAGATATAACCTCGACATAGAAATCCTCCAGCGGTATAAATCTTTTATTATTCATGTAAATGGTATCCACCACTCCGTTGGTAACCAGGTCAAAATACTCACCATTCTGTATGAATACCATATTCTCAGTTACCGTATTGTAATTAAGCATCAGTTTGCTGGGCTTACTGGAACTTGTTTTAACTATGGAGACTGTAAAAGCCGGAAAAAGGTACTGTCTGAAATCCTGCTTTTTTTCCTCCTGTGAATAAGCAGATGTTAAAAATGCCACCGTGAGAAATAACGTGACTATTGAAAGAACAACCTTGCGCATAATATTTTAATGGTTAATTGATACAATATTCTCGTAAAGATAATATGGAAATTCATTCAAATTTCAAATATCTTATAAAATACCGTAACCTGTTGACTTGTATCTCTTTATTTCTTAATTTTGATGATATAACCGGAAAAGTTTAAAAACATGAATGCAGTTAAAGTTGCAGGATGGGTTTCACTGGGTACAGGAATTCTGATAGTGATTTTTGCAGGTATTTCGCTTCTGACGGGGAGGAATATGTTCGGATTCACCCATGTGGTGAATTTCTTTCATGCGGCAAACAGTTTCTTCCTGATATCAGTAGCCTTGTTCCTGTCGCCCGTCCTTTCTAATGAAAAGAAACCGGGATAGTCTGTTCCGGTTTTGGTCAGACTTCGGGAGAGGCAAGTCTCTTCCTTATGATGCCGGCAGGAAAAGGTTTCCCGTGGCCGGGGAAAATAATTTTAACCCCTTTCTCAAACAGCTTTTTCCAGCTCAGTTTAAGTTTCTCGATATCCGATGCATAAAGAGGCAAACCGGGCGTTGTCCGGAAAGGAAAGCCTGAGTGTGACATGCAGCCGACAAATGCCTCGCCTGTGTTTAAAATAACCGAAACAGATCCCGGAGTGTGTCCCGGGGTATGCATAACATAGCCATCTATACCGAAACCGCTCAGCGGGAAATCTTCATCACCGGTCTCAATATCAATCCTCGGGGCGGAATATTTTATTCTTTTCAGGAAGGGGAAAAATATTTGTTTTGATATCCTGCCCCACGTGCCTGTTCCGTTTACCGGATAAAACTCACATTTTTCCAGACACTCCTTCTCCGACTTATGAATCATTACCTGTGCTCCGGTAAGTTCCTGTATCTCTTTTGCTGATCCTGCATGATCTATATGGGAGTGTGTCAGTATGACCAGTTTTATATCGTGCGGTAAAATATGCAATGACCTGATTTTTTTTACGAAGAGTTTCATTTTGTCAGGCATTCCTGTGTCTATCATAACGATGCCGCTTGTTCCTCTGAGGAGGTAGGAGCTTGTTACTCCCATTTTAAGTGATAGAATATCAGTTGACATAAAACCCCCGTTTAAATTCTTCCATCATACTCCATAAATTTACGAATATTAACGGAAGAATGGTTGAAAAAAGGAGGTTTTTTATCTATTCTTTCTGTTCAGCAGTTCTTTGAGTGCTGCCATCTCATCCCTGTAACGGGCGGCCTGTATGAAATCAAGCCCGGCAGCTGCCTTTTCCATATTCTTTCTGGCTTTTTCAATTGCTTTCTCCAGGGCTTCAGGCGTCATATACTGAACAACCGGGTCTGCAGCGATATCGGGCTTCTCAGGTTCAATATATGCTTTAACCTTTACCCCCTGTTTACTGAGTCCGGCCAGTATTGAGCCTTTCTTTTTGACTATCTGGGTAGGGGTAATGCCCATTTCGTTGTTATACTTCATCTGTTTGGCTCTTCTTCGGTTTGTCTCATCAATGGTGAGCCTCATGCTTTCCGTTATGTTGTCGGCATACATAATTACGGCTCCGTTGATGTTTCGTGCCGCTCTTCCTGCCGTCTGGGTGAGCGACCTTGCGGAACGGAGAAATCCCTCCTTATCGGCGTCGAGTATGGCCACGAGAGACACCTCGGGCAGGTCCAGGCCCTCACGCAGGAGGTTCACTCCTATAAGGACATCAAATTCGCCCGATCTTAATCCTTCCATTATCTCGACTCTTTCAAGAGTATCGATATCAGAATGAATGTACCTGCAATTTATCCCGAATTTTGTAAGGTAAGCCGTCAGTTCCTCGGCCATTCTTTTGGTGAGTGTGGTGACCAGGGTTCTTTCTCCGGACGAGGCCCTTTTCCTTATTTCTTTAATCAGATCATCCACCTGATTGAGGCTGGGTCTGACTTCCACGGGCGGGTCCATTAAACCGGTTGGTCTGATCACCTGGTCAACGAAAACTCCCTCGCTCTTCTGAAGCTCGTAATCGGCCGGCGTGGCGCTGACATAAATTGTTTGTCCCGTAAGGGATTCAAATTCATCGAGAGTAAGGGGCCGGTTGTCGAGTGCTGCCGGAAGCCTGAAGCCATATTCGACCAGAGTCTGTTTACGGGAATGGTCGCCGCCGTACATGCCCCGAATCTGGGGTATTGTAACGTGGCTTTCGTCAATTACCGTAATAAAATTTTCCGGGAAGTAATCAAGGAGACAGAAAGGCCTTGTACCTGCTTCCCTGCCATCAAAATAGCGGGAATAGTTTTCGATCCCGCTGCAGTAACCGAGTTCCTTTATCATTTCAAGGTCGTACTGAACTCTTTGTTCAAGCCGTTTAGCCTCCTCCTTCCTCCCTATGTCGTTGAAATAGGCCACCTGCTTTACCAGGTCATCCTGGATTTTTTTAATCGCATTATTGATTCTGTCGCGTGTTGTAACGAAAATATTGGCAGGATAGATGATGTATTCACTGAGTATTTCAATTCTTGACCCGGAAACGGGGTCGAACGAATAGATCTCCTCCACCTCATCGCCGAAAAAGATAACCCTGACGGCAATATCCGCGTAAGCCGGGAATATATCCACCGTATCGCCCCGGACCCTGAATGTTCCTCTGCGGAAGTCCACCTCGGTTCTTGAATAAAGGCTGTCCACCAGTTTTCTGAGAAAATGGTTTCTGGTTATTTTCCGGCCGGAGCTGACATGCACCGTGTTTGAATGGAAATCATCGGGATTGCCGATGCCGTAAAGGCATGAAACAGACGATACCACAATCACATCATGTCGTCCCGAAAGAAGGGAAGATGTGGCGCTCAGTCTCAGTTTCTCTATTTCTTCATTTATTGAAAGATCTTTTTCAATATAGGTATCGGTAACCGGGATATATGCCTCGGGCTGGTAGTAGTCATAGTAAGAGACAAAATATTCCACAGCGTTGTGCGGGAAAAACTGTCTGAACTCACCGTAGAGCTGTGCGGCGAGTGTTTTGTTATGGCTCAGCACCAGTACCGGCCTCTGCATCTGCTCAATCACATTTGCTATGGTGAAAGTCTTGCCCGACCCGGTCACACCCAGTAAAGTCTGGTAAGGCACACCGCTGTTAAGCCCTTCCACAAGCTGGCGGATAGCCTCCGGCTGGTCGCCGGTCGGACTGAAGTCGGAAATAAGTTTGAAATCCATCTTATCGGTGAAGGTGTGAGAACCGAAAATATTCTGTGATCAAATCTAATCAAATATGTCTATTCGATGCAGACAATAGGTCTATTAGTTTTCCACAATCCGTTGTCATAGTAGCTGTTAATAAATGAAACCGCCGGAATTTCCCATCCCGGCGGCATTATTTTTTGAACTGAAATATTATCCCAGGTAACTTTTCAGAAGTTTGCTTCTTGATGTATGCCTAAGTCTCCTGATGGCTTTTTCCTTAATCTGTCTCACCCTTTCGCGGGTAAGACCGAACTTCTCGCCTATCTCCTCCAGGGTCATCTCCTGGCACGATATACCGAAGAAATATCTTATTATGTCCCTTTCCCTCTCTGTAAGAGTGGCCAGGGCCCTTTCAATCTCCTTGGAAAGCGACTCGTCAATAAGGATCTTGTCGGCTACGGGAGAATCGGTATTCGGAAGCACATCGAGAAGGCTGTTGTCCTCCCCTTCAATGAAGGGCGCATCAACCGAAACGTGTCTTCCCGACACTTTCAGGGTATCAGTAACCTTCTCCTTCGGAAGTTCAAGCACATCGGCCAGCTCTTCGGGAGAAGGTGTTCTTTCGTATTCCTGTTCAAATTTCGAGAAGGCTTTGTTTATTTTGTTAAGCGATCCGACCTGGTTAAGCGGAAGCCGGACAATTCTTGACTGTTCGGCAAGGGCCTGAAGGATTGACTGCCTTATCCACCATACAGCGTACGAGATGAACTTGAAACCGCGTGTTTCATCGAACTTCTCTGCAGCCTTGATAAGCCCGAGGTTACCCTCGTTAATCAGGTCGGGCAGGCTGAGCCCCTGGTTCTGGTACTGTTTTGCAACCGAAACCACGAACCTCAGGTTTGCCTTTGTTAACTTCTCAAGGGCAGCCCTGTCGCCCTTCTTTATCCTCTGCGCAAGTTCGACCTCTTCCTCGACAGAAATCAACTCCTCCTTACCGATCTCCTGAAGGTATTTATCGAGTGAAGCGCTTTCCCTGTTGGTGATCGATTTGGTAATCTTTAGCTGTCTCATTTAACCCTGGAAAAATTTCCGCAAAATTAATCAAATATTCGCTTAAAACAAAGAATATTAACATTTATTATATTACCTCCTTCCGCCGCCAAACTGGTAGCTGAAGTAAGTGCCGTTCGACTGAATGCCTTCGATGGCGGTCATCGACTGTCCTTCACCCACAATATTCCTTACATCCGCAGCACTCTTCACCTTTTTGCCGTTTACGCTCAGTATGATGTAACCCTTTCTGATTCCGAGATCGCGCAGACGGCCCTCATTTACTTCAGTAACTTTTACGCCGTAATCAACCTTGTAATTACGCTGATCTTCCTGTGAAAGAGGCTCAAGCTTAGCTCCCATAACTACGCCTGCCGATGTTCCGGGTTTAACAAGACCGGTAGTGTTATCCACATTTTTAAGCGTAACAGGAACGGTGTTTTCCTTACCGCTGCGTACATATGTTATGGTGACTTTATCACCGGGACGATACCTGCCGACCTGCTCAAGGAGTTCGGAAACTGAACCCACAGGAACACCGTTGAACCGGGTTATTACATCCTTTTCCTTCAACCCAGCATCCTCGGCTGCGCTGCCGGGCTCAATCCTGTTGACATAAGCACCTTTGATCTCCTTTAGTTTTTCACGTTCAGCCACTTCAGGTGTAACTTCAACAATGCCCACCCCGACAACGGCTCTCTGTACTTCTCCGTAAAGTTTGAGATCTTCAACCACTTTCCTGACAATATTAACAGGAATGGCAAATGAGTTGCCTGCATAAGCACCGCTTGGTGATATAATTGCGGTTGTTATGCCAACAAGCATACCCTGTGTATTTACAAGCGCACCTCCGCTGTTGCCTACATTAAGGGCAGCATCGGTCTGTATAAATGATTCAATTTTATAAGTATTATCCAAAATACCGAGGTTCCTGCCCTTGGCACTTACTATGCCGGCGGTAACGGTGCTTGTAAGGTTGAAAGGATTTCCAACCGCCAGAACCCATTCCCCAAGACGAAGGGCATCCGAATCACCGTACTTGATATACGGAAGATTTTCCGCCTTTACCTTTAGAAGTGCTATGTCGGTGCTCGGGTCTGTGCCTACCACCTGTGCATCAAATTCGCGGTTGTCGTTAAGCTTTACGCTTACCTTCTCGGCATTCTCTATAACGTGATTGTTGGTTATGATATAACCATCATCTGATATTATTACTCCCGATCCGTAACCCTTTACCTCCCTCGGCACCTGCCTGTAAGTGTCACCGTAGAACCATTCAAGAATGGGGTTGATGGAACGCCCTGCATAGGTAGTGCTTGTCCTTACGTGTACAACAGCATGGACAGTTACATCGGCTGCATAGGTGAAATCAACCTGTCCCGCCTGTTGAAATGAGGTGAGCAGAGGCTTGATTCTTTCATCGCTTACCGATGAACTGTCGCCCGATGATACTTCCCTGCCTTTTTCAAAATAATTTGTATAGGCAAATAATGCAATTGCGGCTCCAAGAACCGCCATAAGCAAACTTCCAAAAAAGTATTTCGCCTTCATATCCTTCAACATTTAATTGTTAAACAAACTTTTCACTGTAATTTTGAGAAGGAAAAGCTTTTACTTTATAACCTTTTCCAGAACAAAATGTTTATCAAAGATCATGCATTTTTTATTAACCATGCTAACAGTTTTATCCATTTAACACCATTTTAACGAGTTGATAATAAGCTTTAACAAATAACATGGCAGGCAATGTGATTTTAAAGAAAGACAACCGGGAAGACAGTTTTAATCCTTTCCAGTTGAAAAAAACAGTGATTGTTAAGAAAAGCCATACAGAAAAATCTTCACAGTAAAAGACGCATAATATTGGTCAAAAGTTATAGAACCTTTTAAGTTTGTAACTGAGTAATCAAGAAATCCGAAGATGAAAAAAATTCATCCGGCTTTTTTATAAACTGTCATAATGACTGTTATTGCAAGACAATCTGACATACACGCCATATTCCAGAAAATAAACTAATTATGATATGCAAAACCCTGTAAATAATTACCTGCAGCCGCAACCAAATCAGAAAACCAAATAAAATAAAAACCATGAAAAGAATTATCTGTTCACTGATGCTTTTAAACGGAATAGCATTCGCAGTATCCGAGGCTCAGCCCGGGACGACCGAACTGATGGATGCAATAACCCGAATAAACTCCAGCTTTCAGAGTCTCTCTCACAGGTTTGATGTGATTGAAAAGAAGGTTGACGACATCTACTGGTACAATAAGGTAGGCGATGTGGCGTATATCGACAAGGTCTACATCACAGGCCCTCCCCTGGCTGTTGAGAAGAATCCCACAGGACAGGGTGCAGGCAATCCCGTGAAGTTCTGGACCTATATCTTTATTCCTAAGGACGCTGACCCTGCAAAGAAATATCCATTACTTGTATTCCCTCACGGAGGTGTTCACTCCGACTTTAACACATACTACGCCCATATTATCCGCGAAATGGTTTCGCAGGGCTATATCGTTACTGCTGCCGAATACAGGGGTTCAACCGGCTATGGTGCCGGAATGTATAACATGATTGATTACGGAGGCCTGGAGGTGCAGGATGTGGATGCCAGCAGGAAATTCATGATTGATAACTACTCCATTGTGGATAAGGACAGGGTCGGCATCATAGGCTGGAGCCACGGCGGCTACATCGCTCTTTTTAACATCTTTGAATACCCCGATAATTACAAGGTCTGCTTTGCAGGGGTGCCCGTAAGCGACCTTATAGCCAGGATGGGATATAAAGACCAGAGTTACAGGGATCTCTTCTCGGGCCAGCCTTCAATCGGCAAACCCGCCGACCAGAACGTTGCCGAGTACCGTAAACGCTCACCTGCCTGGCAGGTCAGCAAATACAAGGGTACTCCCCTGCTTATCCATACCAACACCAACGACGAGGATGTAAACGTGCTTGAAGTGGAACACCTTATCAAATCACTTAAAGCCGAGGGAAAAACAGGCTTCTCGTACGAAATCTTCAATAACATGCCTGGAGGCCATTCGTTCGACCGTATGGATTACAGGGATGCAAAAGAGATAAGGATGAAAATATACAATCACCTGAACAGATATCTCAATCCTCCCAAACCTTTTAAATCGGTGAAGGATCTTCAGAAGGCAGGATACGGGTATAATTAGGCGAGAGGGCGAAAGGGCGAGAGGGCGAAAGGGCGAGGGGGCGAAAGGGCGAGGGGGTGTCTTGTCCTGAAATAGGTTGACAAAAAATACGAAAAATGTAAACTTAAAACAGGACAAAGATGAAAAAAGTAAACTTTTACACGGACGAATTTAAGCAGAAAGTTATTAATGAGGTACTTAATGGGCTCATTAGCAAGG